>CALVNE010000001.1 GCA_944349515.1 uncultured Clostridia bacterium
TTTATGACTTCTTTTAAGGGGACAGTGCCTCTCTACTATACCCGCGACCTCGGCACAAACTATAACTATATCATTTGTCTTACAGAGGACGGAGAGGTTGTTCAGCGTCAACCAGACCAAGCCTATAACCAACTCGGCGTGCAGTTCACGATAAAGGTGTCGGAGTATGCGTGTGTAGGTTAGGACAGACACCAACTCCGCTTAACGCCGACACGAAAAATTGAAAATTTTTCTAACGGCTACTCCGTTGGTTTCTCCGCCTAGTCCTCTTCCATGTAGGTGATTTTCGATTTGTGCGCGCCGGGCAAAGCCCTTCCCCACGCAAAATCGAAAATTGATTTGAGAGAGTGAAAGTGTGGCGCTGCGGGCAAACCTTTCGAGTGAAGGAACGCTGTCGCGTTCAGTGAAGGCGAACCGTTGGTTCGCAGTTGTGGAAAATTTTTAGAGTAGTAAAACTGCAAAACCCTCGCTAATTTGAAAAATACTTTAGAGTGCGTAGGTGTGGTGTTGTGAGTGTTGTATTCTTATTGTACTTAAGTATAATACTAATATATATAATGCATAATGTAGTGGCAAAAAAAGTGGTCATTCTAGTAGGCGAAAAATAAGAATGAGCCACTTTTTTATTATTAACTATCTATTTGTTTTGTAATTACTGCCTCGTTCGCTGCTTATGTCTATTGTTTTATCGTCGCTAGCAACGCTTTTTTGCATTCAAACGCTTGAATATCATAAATCTCTCCATAACTAGAAATTTTTGTTTTTCTTGCCAAATTTGCCAACTTTTGCCTTTTTATTGATAAAATTTGGATTTTTTTCCTCATTTTAATATACTTTTTTTACGATTTTTATTAAAATATGTATAGTGCAATTGGGAAAAATTGTGCGAAAGGGTGAAAGTTTTGAGTAAAAAGGCTATTATCATTACCTCTGTTTGCGTGGGCGTGGTGGCGGTTGTTCTGATACTATTTTGGACGCTGTTTGCTTTATCGTCCGTCACTGTTGAATTTCACACCACCACCAAAAACCTGACGCTCAGCGAGGAAGAGATTGTTGAGGCGGGCGACTTTTCTTACGGCGCCTGTGTGCTTTTTGATGGCAAAAATAAGTATGTTGAGCGGTTAAACAAAAAGGCGGGTGAGAACGAAAAATTTGCCTATCTTGAAGTGGTGAATATTGAAACCGTCTTTCCAAATCGGTACATCATTCATGTGGCGGAGCGCGAGGAGGTTTTCGCCTACCAAACCGGCAATGAGGTGCTTATTTTAGATGACGATTTGCGGGTGCTTAGAAAGGAAAGTTTGGCGGACGGCGAAAGTTACATTTCCAGCAAACAAAACGCCATTGAACTTAAAAATTTAACGATACTTAATGACGAAATAAACGTGGGCGACTTTTTGGAGGTGGAGCAAACCGGCGTTTTGGAGTTCTATAACGCCTTCCTCGCCAACAACCGCACGCTTGCCGAGCAAAAGGGGTTTGTTAAAGAGATTTTGCTGGGCGTAAATCATGTGGATATCACCGAAATGGACTATGTTTCCGCCACTATTTTGACGCACTCCGGGCGCGAGTTTGTGATAAACAATATCGACTTTGCCCTTGCAAACAAAATTCAACTCATGTTCGCACTTGACAGCGCGCTTTACAACCAAATCAACGGCGAAGGCTATGTTGTGGACGGCAACGGTGAAATTGTTCATGACAACGTTTTGGACGAAAATGGAAATATCATGCTTGACGAAAATGGCGAACCACTGAAAGGCGAGGTGTGGACGTACGAGCGCCTGCAAAACTCCTATGTACTTATCGACAACTTTATTTTAAATGACTATCAAGAGGTGTCAGAAAGTGATATTTATTATAACTTAGTTGCGAAGAGTGAATAACGGCGGGAAAATATTGATAAAGACAAGAGAGTCTATGGATAAAAAAATTGCATTAAAAATACATTTAACTAAAAAATGCAAAAAAATCGCTTAAAAAATGCAAAAAAATTGAAATTTTAGCTATTTTTTTGAAAATTTATAATAAAAAATATAATCATTTGTGGATAAGGAGATAATATGAAAAATGCTGATTATAGTGAAGATAAATGCGAAAAAATTTTGAAGTTTTATATGCTTTCAAACAAACTAAAGAATGTTATAAGAACTGGCTGGAAGTATTGGGCGGTCGAGGGTGAAAGAGTGGAGAGTATCGCAGAACACGTGTTCGGTACACTTATGCTGGCGGTGTCTATCTACGCGCACAGCGACAAATATGAAGATTTGAATATCGAGAGGGTGGCGTTAATGCTTGCTCTTCACGAAACTGAGGAAATTTTGATCGGCGATATCACGATGTTTGACTATGACAGCGTAAAGACAAAGAAAGAAAATGGCAGAAAAGCGGTTGAAAAGTTGTTTGAAGATAGCGAAACTGACAAATTTTTGAAAATTATTGACGAATTTGAAAGCGGCAAAACGAAAGAGGCTAAATTTGCGTATATGTGCGACAAGTTGGAAGCCGACCTTCAAGCGTATATCTACCGAAACAACTTTAATATGGATAAGGTCAACCCAACTTGCCTTGCCGACGATAGGATAAAGACAATGAGGAAGGCGGGTTTAGATAGACCTGACAAGTTTTTCCTTGCAAGCGACAAACCGAAATTTGACGGCGCCTTTTTAGATATAGCAAACTATCTTGAAAAGTTAGAAGAGGATAAATAATCGAGTGACAGACTCGGCGCGCCTGCACGTGTAACTTTTTCCATGTATCTTCGCGCGTCTAGTTTTCAATTATTTTATTAAATCAAAACCATAACTCTTATTTTTTTATTTCTTATTTCAAAAATAATCTGAAAAGAAAAGAAGAAATAAAAACGAAGAAATAAAAAATAAAAGTACAAACAAAAAAATCCTCGAACAAAGTTCTTGGATTATTTTTGTTTGGTGCTGGTGGTGGGGGTCGCTCCGGTTTGCTTTAGCAAACTTAAAAATTAAGCACAAATTTGAAAACCTATCACGCCGGGGATTGGCGCTTCATCGAGCCACTGGCTCCGCGCCTGCGCCCGTTCGACCTCCACATAAACTTATTTAATACAAAATCATTACCTTATCAATTTTCTTCGTTCATTGTCTCACTTGTCCGCAAAGTCTTATTTTTGATTATTTTATTTTGATTTTGCGACTTTGATTTTATTTCATTTGATTTTGCTATTTCAAAAAATTATATCAATTATATATCATTCTGTCAACTATTTAGTAGTTGGTTTTTTTATTATAATAATTAGCACAAATTAGCACTGATTAGCAAAAGTTAGACGGCATTAGAATTTTTAAGAATTAAAATATTTATTGAAGGAGGTCAAAGCAAAAAATAAGATAGTCGATTAAAAGGAGAGTTATGGATTCAGAATTGTTTTTAAATTTATGCAATTTATCTTGGGAGGTTGCACTAATTGCTTTTATTGTTTTTGGACTAACAATGCTAATAAAATGGCCAATAAAAAAGGCTACTTCAAAATTAGAAGAAAACAAGAGAAAGGCGGTTAATACTGTTATTGTATTTATTCCAATGATTTTATCAATTTTATTAAATGGTTTATATTATGGAATGTTTAAACATGAGTGGTTTACTGGAATAGTTTTTGAGTCGGCTGGTTCTATATACATATTGGCACTTGCTATTTATGCAATTTATTCACGAATTGTGGTTATTATCAAAGGAGCAAAGACTACCTCAGAAACAAATGAAAATTTGAGTAAAGAAACAATCTCATTTATCAAGCAAAATATAAAAACCATTTCTAAAACATTAAAAGTTGATGAAAGTAATCTAGAAAAGGTAGTGACAAAGATTGAAGAACTTTTAAAAATCAGAGAAGAAATAACAAACAACTTAGAATACCAAGATATTGCAACAACAGAAAACATTGATAATCAGGTCAATGAATTAAAACAAGAGGAAAATACTCTTAAAACAATAATTGCTTCATTAAAAGAGCAATTAACAAATTATCAAAATTCAATTAAAAAAGGAGAATAAAAATGGAATTAGAAGAATTTAAGGATAGAACAGGTCAAGAAAGTACTTATAAACCAAACAGAAGAAGGATTAAGATAGTTAGTCAAACAGCGGATGAAATTATTGCAGATATTGAATATGCAGATAATGCAACAGAAAATGGTACACCTATTAATGCCGAAAAGATGAATAAAATTAGAACAGCAGTAATGACCGCTGAAAATAATTCTTCACAAGCATCAACAACTGCAAGTAGAGCAAATGCAACTGCAGAGAGTGCAGATACAAAAGCAAATCAGGCACTAGAAACTTCACAAAATGCAGAAACAACTGCAAATCAAGCATTTGAAAAAGCAGATGAGGCTTTAACGCAAGTTGTGAATATGCAAGGCACCAAAGTTAAGGTTAATGGTGCTATTGTTTCTGAATTTGATGCTGACACAAAGGTGGATGTTAGTAGTTATAATACTGAAAAAACTGCCTTGTCGAATAGAGTTACGGCATTAGAGGCAAAACCAATAATTACAAAAATTACTTATGATGCAACAACTGATACTTTCATTTTATAGGAGAGCAAGATGGGTAATTTAAAAATAAATGGTCAATTGATAGTAAATGAAAACATGATTGATGATTTTATTATAGACTATTATCCAAAAACGCAGGAAGAAAAAAACATTGCAAATGGAAACTGGTGGAAACTCTATAAAAGTGGAAGATTGGAACAGGGTGGAAGATATATATCTTCTAGCACTTGGAACATAGTTAAAGACATTAATCTTTTGAAAGAGTATACAAATACGAACTATAGTGTATTTATAACCCCAATAGGCGAAACGAATCAATCAGCTGGAACCAGAGCAAAAATTTTATCCAACACAAGTTTTAATCTAGGTGTATGGGGAATAACAACGGGCGATAAGGTAATAGGTGCGTCTTGGATGGCAGTGGGTTATAGATAGAGAAAGGAGAAGAATATGGCAAACATTAAATGTAATGGAAATATTGAATCTATTGATGTTTTGTAAAAAGAGATTTAATTGTTGATGGAAATGGAACGGTACAAACTCACAAGATTATAACAGAATATTCAAAGGGTACCAATTTTATTAAGTTTGAAAATGGATTAATGTTATGCTGGGGAATTGTTAATACATCAAAATCTAATGTTGTATCATTACCTCAAGCATATAAAGATGCAACATATCAAATTCTCGGAACTTATAATGTAAAAACAGGCGCTTGGGAAAGTGTATGTATAACTTCTCAAACCAGTTCGGGATTTGTTGTATCTAGTGGCGAAACTAATAATTCATATTCATGTAGATACTTAACCATAGGTTATTGGAAATAAAAGGAGTAATTATGTATAATTTAGGTTTAATTTTTAGAGATGACGATGATTACGGCAATAAAGCTGAATTTTGCAATGAAAACAATCTAAAAATTGTAGAAATTGAAAAGGATGAAAGAGGAAGAAGATTTCAAATACAAGAAATAGATTCTCCTACCACTGAAGAAATTTTAGATGATTTAAGACTTAGAAGAAGATATGAGTGTTTTGATGTAGTAAATCGTGGACAAGTCTGGTACGACAGTCTTACACAAATACAAAAAGAAGAACTAAAAACTTGGTATAAAAATTGGTTAGATGTAACTGAAAAATATAGTGAAGGAATTAGTATAGAATATATAATTCCAACAAGGCCAAGTTGGATAAAATAAAGGGAGAAAAAATGGCAAATATAAATTGTAGTGGGCAGGTTAAAGCAAATAATCTGGAATTAAAAAGTTCCTTTAAAGCTTTGACTAATATTGGAAATGGTTTTGAAATTTCAGATCCAATAAATGTTGGCATTGAACTTGGGCGAAAGGACGGAACTCCTGGTACGCCTTATATTGATTTTCATACAGATGGAAATCCAAATACAGATTATAATTCAAGAATCAATGCAAATGGTAATCAGTTAGATGTATATGCTCAGAATGGAATGTTATTGAATAACAACAAAATATTGGTATCAAAAAGTAATGGCGTGCCGAATGGTAAGATTCCGCAAGTGTCTTACTATAAACATACAAGAAGTATGGCTACCGATGAAACAGTATATTTAACTCCAAACTCATTTGGTTTTGAAAATGCGATTTTATGTATTGTTGCATGCATAAGGCAGGGTAATGCGAGTGGAACAAGAGATCCCCTATTAGTTTATGAGGATAGTGCAACAAGTTGGCGAGTCATTAGTGACGGCGGTTCAGTTAATGGTTTTTATGCTATCGCTATTGGCTATTAAAGATATGCGGAGGATAAATATGGGAAACTTAAAAGTTAATGGAAGTATAAAAGCTAAAAGTGTATATATTAATGAAGAAAAATTTGTTTTTGCTTCATCAGAAAATGAAGTTATGTTGGGTGCAAAGAAGAATAATTATCAGGTTCATCCTTTGATAACAAATAATGATAAAGTGACAATGGTTTTTGATGATGATTCAGATTGGACAGAGCATTTAATTAATAACAATAAGCCAATAACCATTGATATGACTGAAAAAAAGAGTGTGGCTGTTGCGTTTAGAGATTACTCCAATAGCGGTGGAATTTGTGTTTTAAAATTTGATAAAGCAGATTTAAAAGCATTATCAAGCATCAATTCAGAATTTCCAATAATGTGGTGTGCTGGTGGCGCGGGTGGAAGTGCATGGTTAAATTTAGGTTTTAAATTTTCAGGCGAAACATTAAAACTAGTAGATTACTATGCAGGTAGTGAAGCTTGGGGACTTTATATTTGGACAGTCTCAGCTCAATAATATTAAATGGTATGGCAAAATTAAGTTGAATTTTAGATTGCAATGTAATATATGACCAGTTAATAAATTCAACAAAGCCAAGTTAAATAAAATAAAAGGAGAAAAAATATGGCGAATATAGAATGTTCAGGAAAAACTTCAACAAAGATACTTGAAATATTTGACGATACAAAAACTACTAAATGGATTGTTAAAATTGAAAGTGATGGTAGTTTAGTATTTAGTATTAATTAAGAGGAGTTTATCATGGCAATAAAAATTGGTAAAAACGGAGAGTTGTATTGTAATACAGTAAAATATAACTGGAAGCAATGTAGGAATATGATAGCAGATGGTTGTTGCGGGAATATGTCAGGAGCATGGACTTTTGCAAATGGTGTAAGCTATGTAAACGAACCTTGTGGTTATAAAAGTTATAGATGCTTTAAAATTGCAACAGGAACACCAGCGGGCGATTTATTTCAACAAAAATTACCTAAATTAATAAGTGGACATAAATACTATTTTAGCGTTTTTCAAAAAATGTTATTTGATATTGCATCATCTGCTTTAATTCATATTGTGTTTAGATTTATAACTCCCAACTTTTCATATAATTTTAAAATCATGCCACATATTTCGCGTGGAGAATGGTATAAATGGTCAGATATATTTACTAGTGAGGGGGATTCTACTGAAACCACTTTGTTGGTTTATGGACAATCAGGCAACCCATCGGTTACAAAATTCACTAGAGATATTTATTTAGATAAATTTATCTTGGTGGACTTAACTGACACTTTTGGTGCTGGTAATGAACCAAGTGAGGAATGGTGCAATAAAAATATTCGTGAACATGAAGTTATAATAAATTATGGTAGTATGGCGCCTGCTGTGAAGAAAGATAATTTGACAAAAATATATTATGAGCATAGAGTGACTCGTGGCTGTTTCGATTATTTAACTTTAGATAGTTTTTGGGAACCGAGAGATTATATGTACATGTTAACAGGACAAACTAACAATGTTGAAGGGTATATCTATTCAAGCCAAAATTCTACTTTGGAAAATAACGAAATGTTTTATGCTTGCATTGATTATCATAGACCTTATTCATACACGCAAGAGCCTGATAGTATCGACTTTTATTTTCCAGAAGCAGAACCTGTCTTAGGACATGCTCCAATAGTTAAAAATCAAGAATTTAATTCTGGTGGTGGTATGTCAGAATGGAAGAGAGCTAGTGTATTCAATGATAGAAAAAGTTTCAGCAGTGGTAGTTATAAACTAAGAATAGATTATAATAACAATTATACAAATAATGAGATGAGATTAACTGCTATTAATTTAATTCGAGTTAGAGATAATGTTGAACAATATAATATCTACAATGGAACAAACATAACCATAAATGATGTAAATAAGGAGTGGTGCGACCGTTGGATAGATGGTCGAAGTAGCCCAATTATACATATAAAAGATCCAAATAATACAAAAATTAAATTTAATGAAAATTATGATATCATTTGTAATGATATTGAAATTAGACCAGAACTTAAGGAAGTAAAATTCGATTTGGATACAGGAACGATATATTGTTCGAAATTAGTTAAAATTCAAAATTACTAAAAGGAGATTAAAAATGGAAATAGAAGAGTTTAAAGATAGGATAAGTGCTAATCCTAATAGAAGAAAATTAAAAATAATAAGTCAACAATCTGATGAGATTCTTGCTGACATAGAATATGCGGAAGTGGCAACACAAGAAGGAACGCCATTAAATGCTGAAAATTTAAACAAGATGCGTTCTGCAATTAATGAGTTTTCAGCTTTAAAAGATGCTGTTTACAACTCAGAAACAAACACATTCACTTTAAATGGAACTATTGTTATAACAGGAACATTGGTGATTTAAAAGGAAACAAGCATGAAAAATAGTATAAATATTCAACTATATTCATCATGTAATTGTAATTGTAGTTTTTGTCATTTTACGGATAAAATGTATAAGAAAATTGATCCCCAATTTGTATTAGATTATCTTAATCAACATGATGATATAAATTATATAGTTATTACGGGTGGAGAACCTACATTAGCGATTGATGAGTATAGAACTATAATTAATGGTATTGATAAAACGAAGAAAAGAATAATTTTACAAACAAATGGATGGTGGGGAAATAATGAAACTATAAAAGAAGTAATAAAAAAAAATCCGCCGTCTATTGTGCATTTGAGTGTAGATAGTGAAAAGCAAAATATAATAAACATAAACAATGTAATCAATGCTTATAATTTTCTTAATGAAAATGGAATTATTACATATGTAATTAATCATACAAACAATGATGAAGAATTTAAAACATATCTTGGTATATTTCCTGATTTGAAAAGAGGGAATATTGTTTATGATAATGGTATCAATCTTTATGATTGTGGTACTGCACTATTAGCCAATAATACTGTTGGTAAAATCAATGTAAAGGGGTGGTTATAATGTCATTTTGGAATACAATAGCAGGTCGTTTAGGTGCAGGTGGTGTCGGTGGAGGAGAACCAGTTAACAAAACATTCATTGAGCCATCTAAAGGTGGAGATGGAGCTGCTTATTTTATGAAAGTAAAAATTTCTAATCTTGATTATAATGATAAACTATTAGTGGATGTTAATGGAATAAGACATCGTGTTTGTAATTTAAAAAGCAATCTTGAATGGGAAAAAAGGAACACAACATCAATTGGCAGAATAGGAATCAATTTTAATTTACCTGAAACTAGAGAATATGGAAATCGCTTTTATAGTTTAAATCCTTTTAAAATTGGTAAAAAAGATGAGAATGTTTTTACTGAACTAGTCGATATTACGGGATTTAAAACAGGTGTTTCATTACACAATAGTAAAGTAACACATGAAAATAAACCACTTAAAGTCTTATATACGAATAATGATAATGAATCAAATATGAATTATATTCAAAGTATTGAAAAAGAAAGTTTTGGATGTGGAAATTATACTGGTATTTTTGATTCGTCAAATGATACTTCTTACATTTATGTGTTGTTACAAGCAGCCGGAGGTGGTGGCGGTGGAGCAGATAACTATTATAAAATATTAAATTACGCCTCAGGAGGTGGCGGTGGAGCAGGTGGCGGAGCTATTTGCTTCAGAATCCTAGTTGACCATAAGACATATAAGTATGAATTATCAGTAGGTAGTGGTGGAAATTCAGGCAAAAATGGTGATGGAGGCTCTGCGGGAAGCGCTGGTGGGGATACGCGTCTTACTATTAAAGATTTAAGCGATCAGATTGTTGCTCAAGTGACTGTTTCTGGTGGTGCCGGTGGCGGTGGAGGAAATGGTCAAACGGTAGGTGCTGGTGGTATTCATGGCAGAAATACAATATATTTGGATAATGAAGGTATTTTAACTAAGATATGTATAGTGGATGGTGGCGACGGTGGCTCAGGTGGAAGTGCTGGTAAAAGTGTTGCTACTTCTGGAATATGGAAAGAAACTATAACTACAAGTTTATTCGACTCAGAATTTTCAGCAAGTCAAGAGTTTGGTACTCCTGGCGAACTGGTCGGTGTAGATGACAAAGGTGGATCAGGTGGTGCCAGTTGGTTAGGAAATGGTGGATATTACTTTTTGGATGATATAGTTGTTGGATTTTAAGGAGAAAATAATGGCAAATATTAATTGTAATGGCTTAGTAAAAGCTAGTAATTTGGAATTAAATAATTCGTTCAGTGCTTTAAATAATATTGGTGGTGGATTTAAAATTTCAGATCCAATAAATGTTGGAATAGAATTAGGTAGAATGGATGGAACTCCTGGAACACCTTACATAGATTTTCATACAGATGGAAATCCCAATACAGATTATAATGTTCGAATGCTAGCAGAAGGTGGATGTTTGAAATTTTCTGCTACTGATGGATTAAAATTAAATGAAAAAAAGATAATAAGTGCGGAAGATATAAAAAGTAGTGGACAAAGTCTATCTTCATATTTATCATATAATAGTGGAACAACTGGAATAAACAGAAATTCTGATTATTTAGAGTTTGTTTGTGGAGATACAACATATGTTTTTCAATCTGGATATATATCTTGTAATTCAAATACCACAACAACAATAACATTTGCACGCCCACTATCTAAAGTAATAGGATGGGGTGGTAATTTGTTCACATTGCAAACTTCAAATGAAGCTGCATTTGTTAAAGCGATAAGTAACACTGGCTTGCAAATATACCAATCTAATTCAGGAACTCAAGTATGTAATTGGTGGGTTTTAGGAATTAAAAGATAAAGGGAGATAGGTATGATAGGTACAAAAATTTATAAAAATAATTTTAATGAGCAATTATATCAAGAAGCTGCCACTTATTGTAATCAAAGCCAATTAGCAATTATTCAAGAGAATAATGATTATTATGAGGTGGTACAAATAAGTGCTCCAACGGAAGAAGAAATATTAAACAATTTAAGAAGAAGGCGAGAAACTGAATGCTTCAAAATTATTAATAGAGGTCAATTTTGGTATGACAGACTAAGTAATGAAGAAAAAATAGAATTATCAAATTGGTATCAAAAATGGCTGGATGTTACAATTACTAAGGAAATTCCTATAAAGCCAATATGGTTACATTAAACTGAACTATTAAAGAAAAAATCAATTAAAAGAGAATATATTGAAATTTGTATTCTATATATCCTCTTTTTTATTTAAGTTAATTTATACAGGAATTACATTTATAAGAATAAAAAGATTATTTTTAATTTTGGTAATAATTTAAACTAACAAGTTAGATTATATTTTAATATTTTAAATGATAAAGACAAGAAAGTTATTCCTTGTCTTTATCATTGTTATCAATATTTATAGAAGTTTTATTTTTCTTACGAATTTTTTCTCCCCTTTTAATTTTTAGATCTTCTCTGTTGTATCCACCATAAGAATACCAGTCTTTCATAATTTCTTTAACATTTAAACTATTTTCATTACCTGAAAGTTGCATATTTGAGTTAATATAGTTTAACATTTTTGTTATTTGCTTTTTCGTGTAATAGTTAATACACATTCTTGATTTTTTACCATTTATTAATGTAAATTCCAAATATTTTTTAGGTGTTGAAGAAGAAATCCATCTTAATTGTATTCTTTGATTTTTAGAATTCTTTTCGCTTGCTATTATTGCAATATTTTGAATATCTATATAATTAACAAAGCATTTGTACTGAATCTTTTCAAATTTTGGAAGTCCATCTCCGAATGTTGTGACACTATCTTTACGTAGATGAATTTTAAAAGCTAACATAAAACGAATAGAAGTATATAATAAGAATATTAATGCTATAAAAATTAAAATATATTCTAATGGAGTCCAACTGATACCAGTTTCAACTATTCCTATTTTATCTAAAATGAAATATATTAAAATTAGAATAAATAGACTTAAGAAAAATAAATTTAATAAAATGAAACATATAGATATTGGGATAAAAATTCGTTTTTTCATATTGCTCCTTTAGTTTGCTAAAGCTGAATAAAATATATCAACAATTGATTGGTAAAGAGATTCTCCAAAAATTTTCAATAGTGTTTTAAACGATACATTTTTTATAGAACCATTTTTTAACTTAGTAAAAATTTGCTTTGAAATAGCACTCCAACTTCCTCTTCCGTAAGTTATTCCCTTGATAGCATATTTTATGTTAACTATTCCAGTAAATGCCATCGACAAAACTCCTGCAAATGCACTGCTTAGCAAGGATTCACCAAAATTAAACTCTGTACCATAAATCCAATGACTGAAGACATCTGTGAATAAGTTTGTAAAGAATCCTGATATAAAGGCAGAAGCATATGTTCCAGCACCAAATACATATGAAAAAGCTCCTCCGACAAAACCGCCAACAACACTTCCTAAAAACTCGGCCCAATTCCATTCCCATTTGCCTGTTGTTACACCCTTGATAACAACTGAAGCAGTGTAGGATACAGCACCAACGGCGGCACCTATTGCTGCTGCAATTAACAATCCAATTAAGAACGATATAAAATAACCATTTTCATCAACTTCATTTACAGGATTGTTTAAGCAATAGGCATAAAGGTTTAATCCATTAAGTGTAATTTGAGTAATATCTAGGGTGGAGATATCATCGGCATTTACAAATCTTCCTAATTGTGGGTCATAGTATCTACTATTCAAGTAGTATAGATTTGTTTCGAAATCGTAGTAGTATGAACGATAACGGAATGGATTTTTGAATGCGATGAAACGATTGATTATACTTGTGTCATTATAGCTATAATCACTATTGATTATACCATAAGTTCCATCATCTTGCAAGTATTTTACAATACAATTTCCCCAAGCATCATATTCATAGCGTGCAATTTCATCGCCTGATGTCGAATAAATGCCAATAATATCGTTTTGGGCATTTTTCTTATAATAGAAATCATCATCGACAAGGTTATTTTTAAGGTGGAAACCAGTAACACCATCGGCAGCATAATAGAATATTAAGTCATTACAGCAATCGTGTTGTTTAATTATTTTATTTCCATTTAAGAAGAATGATGTTGTGAATGTTCCATTGCAATCGCAATCTTCTTTACCACAATTGCATTCCAACATACTTACTTTTATTGCTTTGCTTGTTCTTATCCCATTTGCATTATATTTATATTCAGCAACATCTGCAAATTTGTCAAGTTGTCTGCCATGCGACCAAAGGAGAGTTTTATCACGATAGGTTGTTGGATTACCAAGAGCATCATAAACAAATTTTTCACCATTATATGCTAATAATTGATCTTTCCAGCCATTAGAAGAGTATGAGTAGTCAAAAGTTCCAGTTGGAGTTTCGAAGTCAAGATTGTCTGAAAGTGTGAAAGCATATTCGTTTCTTTGAGTAATATTTCCACCAGCATCATAAGAGTAAGTATAGGTTTTATTAAACAAAGAGTTATCTTCTCTAATTATTCTAGAAAGTGCGTCATACTTATAACGTGCGAGAAGTTTGTTGTTTTCTCTAATTTCTGTGATATTGCCTTTCTTATCATATTTATATGTAAGATTGTCCTTATTTACATCACCAATAGCAAATTGAAGTTTGGATACAAGATTAGAGGTATGATCTCCATTTTTTAGGTATGTAAATTGTTTCACATAATCTTCCGTTTGAATATTCTTAACCCTTTGAAGTTTATCATAATAAAGTGTTTGTTCAATTCCATTTGGAAGTGTAATGGTGTTAAGTTTAGCATCAGGAGTCTCATCTCTATCGTACTCGTAAATCAATGTTTCGTCACCAATTTTAATAGTAGATTTTTGAATATTCCTATGGCTACTGTCCATTTCATTTTCAATACTAATTTTACTATTATGTTGGGTATTTGTTTCTTTGATAGTATTTCCAAATTTGTCATAGAAATAAGAGTGCTCATTTGATTCGGCTGTTTCAGGTTTATCTATAAAGTCTTTTGTTTTAATAATATTTCCATATGTGTCATAAATGTTTTCAACAAGTGTTATTTCTTCTGCATTTTCGTTTGGTTTGTAGTAAGTGTTAAGAACATCACCATTATCATTGAAGGTTTGACGATAAATCTCATTCGAAGCGAGAGAAGTTATTTCTTCATTTTCTCCATATTCTTTCGTTAGATATTCATTTCCTGCAATATTGATTTGTTTGATTCGACCTTGCTCATCGTAATCGTAACCAATTTCAAAATCATTATGTTTTAAAGAAGTGAGAAAATCGAGGTTATATCCATAGGTGTTTGTGTTTTCAATACCGTCTGTTGTAATAGAAGTTTCAAGAAGAGTATCATCAGGGGAGTAACCGTAGGATGTTTTAACACCATTCTCATCAATACTTGAAGAAATTATTCCTGTTCCATTAATATATTCATAGGAAGCTGTTTCTTCACCTAATTCGTTGATAGATGCTGTTTCTTTCCCTTTTTCATCCAATTTTTTCTCTTCGTAAAATTTGTTGGTTAGTTCATCTTGATGATAGGTAATGGTTTTAATAACAACACCTTGATCGTTAAAAACATTTTCTTTAACAATACCATTATAGTCGATTGAACGAAGAAGTTTACCCTCTTTGGTATATTCAAATGTAGTTATATAGTCTTTGTTTTCTGCTATGTTTGTTATAATTTGTTTGCAAGGATTTTTTGTTTCTTCATTTTCATATTCATAGGTTATTATGAAATTGCTATGCGCAGAATAATTTTTTATAGGACGTTTAAATGAGTCATAATCGGTTATTTCAAAGTCTGCTTGTTTAAAGGTTAAATCAGTGAATATAATATCTCCAGTATTGCCAGAGTAGTCAATATAGCAGTTAATGCTTTCAATGGTTTTATCTTCAAGAATAAGAGGAAGACTACAATATTGCCATTCAGTATTGCGCCAATCAAATTGTCTAGCAAATTTTCGTATGTTTGCATCATTTTGATAAGTTATTTCTGCACGAATTTCAAATTTACGATTGTTTATATAGTCAGGGTAAATATTATTTCCATTATTATCCTTTGTTTGTTCGTCGGTTATAACAAATGCAGAATCAGCTTTTGCCCAACCAGAAACCATGAAGGCTCTATGTGAACAATTTGACTCATTATTTACAAGTTCTTTATTTAATTCATCAATACTTATAGGTGTCATTAAAACACTTATAGCCTTAGTAGTTTCTGATTCTTTGATTTCATAGAACTTTGCATTTACTTCATAATTAAATGGAATAGTTGAAGCGGAGCATACTGCATCAGCAGTTCCAAGATAAAAACCATTTTCAATTGTTTTTTCATTTTCTTTAAATGCAACATCTTCAAGGTAATTCTTTGCATAAGGAAGAGAATTGACTTTCATATTGATTTTGTTATCTTGATATGTAAATTCTTTTGCTTTAAAGTTAATTTCATCATTGTCCAAAGAGTTTTCATTGAAATTATTTTCGTATATAGTTCTTACTTTTCCATATTTATCAAAAAGATAAGTGACTTGCTTATTCTTACTATTAGATAATGAAGTAGATTTATAGTTTTGATAACTGAAATTAATTGATTTGTCAGAAATTTTGTAAGAAGAGTAATCATTATTTGAAAAATCTAAACTCTCAAAAGAGAAATTTTCATTATTGATTTTTTTATAATTGATTACATTATTTCTTATATTGTCTAAAAACGATATCATTGATGCATTTGAAATTTTATTTTTGTCATAAGAGAACTGAACTCCTATACCTGTTTGATTTAAAGCAGCTTGCAAATGCTTTTCAGATGTTTCCTGATCATCATTATTTGGTGTATCAATATAGTAATAATAAGATTTATTATTATCAAGATGCTCAATGTTTTGTAAGATATTCGTTTCATTATAGTTGAATTTGACTTTTCTATCTCTAGCGTCTGTAATTTCTGTCAACAAATTGTTTTCATAATTGAAAATTATAGTTTTTTCATTACTATCCATTATGCTTTCAATTTTGTTTGAATCAAGCGAGTTATAGGAAAAATAAATTGTATTTTCATACATATCCATAATAAGGACTAATCTAAAAACATTCAAATCTCTTGTTTTTCCAAAGCCATAAAAAATATTGTCATCGTTATAAAGATAATGAACTGGAACTTGCATTTCATATTGCTCTTTTTGATGATTATATTTAGATAATTCATTTTCAATTTCATCGAGTTGTTTTTTTAATAGTACTAATTGATCTTTATAGTTATTTATTTGAACAGCTATATTATAAAAGTTATTATCGTTATAAGTATAAAACAATCCAAAATTATTTTTTTCGTTATCGGAAAGATTTAATTTTTCTTTAAAGTAGGTTTGTCTATCATTGCTAGCATTCATATATTCATTAAATATTTCAGAAATTACATCTTCTTCATCTGTATTAGCTCCATATTCAAAATAACTTTTGCCAACAAAAGCTAATATAGTGTTTTTAAAAACATTTTCATCAATGGATTTTTTATAGATACGATCATAAGCTTCTTCTTCTAAATCGCTAAGATTTTTACCAGTATAATCAGTATCAAAATTATATTTTTCATTATTACCATTAGCTAGTAAATTAATAGAATTTGCACTAGCCTCATCAACAGGATAGTTACTAGAATATGTTGATATGTTATTATTTAAAGAAATATATTTTGAAATGGCCAGCAAACAAAGTTGTTTTTGATAATTATAAATATTTTGTTTATAGATGTCTTTTTGTTCTTCTAATTGCTCAATTTGTCGTTTTAAATTTGCAAGTTCCTCTGGTTCATAATCAACTAAGTCAGAACCTTCAAAATCTTTAATAGAAGAAATAAGTTTAATGCCAGATGGTGCTTCAAGTTCTGTTTTGACTTCTTTATTATTATATTTTAGGTTTCCATCTAAATCAACTGTGATTTGATCTTTTTCAATAAAATGCTTTGTATTACCATCATCAGTATAATAGTATTTTTCTTCAATAATTTGGTTTTTGCCATTTTCATCTATATATGTATAACTTGTTTTATCATTTTCAGTTTCATTTTTTATTAAGAATTGGTTTACATTTAAGCTCCATTTTTCAGGTAATCCAATATCAGGAAGCTTTGTGTTTTTAGTAGCATTATAGTTTGCACTTATAGAAGTTGGTAAGACATTTTCATCTGAAGAAATAAGAGGAGTCTTAATATTTAATTGTCCTGTCGCAAGATTTATACTTGCATTGCCTGCCTTTCCTAAATCAATTTTATGAGAATTTCCATTACCTTGATATTCTTCGAGCGAAATGTAATCAATAGAAAGATTGCTTTCAGAATTAATAAAGATAATTTCTCCATTTCCAATAAAATCTAGATTTAGTTTTGCATTTAAATCAATAGAATTTTGTAGTTCGTCGCTTATGTTAATACTTAAATTACCAGCAGATATATTTTTTATTGTATCAACATTATTCCAGCTTGCAAGTGTATTAGTCCCTTTTTTTGCGGAATAGTTGACCATAAGGTCATTATTGCTAGAAACACTAGCAATTTTTACATTTAAAATTGCATCAACAACTTTGATGAATTTTAGGTTGTCTGGTATTGTAATCTCAATATGATTACCAGACAAAGCAATGTTATTAGCATTGATTTTAAAATTTTTCATGTATTCTTCTCCTTTTAATTATTGATTACATGAAATATTTTAATTCTCAAAAATTCTAATGCCGTCTAACTTTTGCTAATTAGTGCTAATTTTTGCTAATGTTGCGGTCTTTTTTATTCAAATCTTCAAGTATTTTATTAATAGCTTCATTATGCAGTTGATAAATACGTTTTGTAGAATAGCTCATTCTGTCGGCAATTTGGTCAAATGTTAAAAAAGTTATGTATTTTAAATACATCAAAGTTTTATATGGTTGATTGAGTGTTTGAATAAGGGATTCTATATGTTGTTTTTTATGTAAAATCAATGCTATTTGTTGCTTTTCATAATTTATAGAATCGTCAAAGAAATTTTTGGCATCAGTGTTAGCTAAGTAATTATTTGTTGTCATTATTTCTTTTGATTTTTCTTTTAAATATTGATTATCATACCAATAATCCTCAAATAATGATTTTAATTCTTCCTTGGTCATATAAAACACTCCTTTTCTACAATTTGATATAATTATATCAATTTGTAAATAAAAAATCAAGCAAAAATTCTACAAATTGTGATAATTATAGCAAAATGTAGAATTTTTATATCAAAATAGAATTGCATAATCTTGAAAACTATGGTAAAATAATATAGAAATGGAGTGTATTATGGAAATAGGCGATAAGATAAGATATTTGAGACGCAAATCTAATATGAATCAGACTGAACTAGCCCAGAAATTAGGAGTAGTGACATCTACAGTGGGATTTTGGGAGACAGGAAGGAGACAGCCAGATTTAGATGCAATAGTAAAAATTTCTGAAATTTTTAATGTATCAACTGATTATTTGTTAAATGATTATAATGATAATACAATTGTAATTCTGGGTAAAGCAGGGACACATAAAAATATTATAGTGTCAGATGATCAAATAAATTTAATAGAAAATTTCATTGAGTCCTTAAAACATAATGATGAATAGTAATAAGATTAGGTTATTAGGAAGAACAAGGGAAGATTTAGCGTTTTTCACAGAAGATGAGAGTTTAATAAACTATGAGCAGATAGATAGTATTGTTAACTCATTTATGATAAAAAACGATTTAAAAATTTTGCCAATTGATGTTGTTGAATTATCTAATAAAAATGGTTGGCTCTTGGCACCATATTCAAAAATACCTAAAAATATATATCAACTTTATGAGGATATTATATATACAGATCTGGGGTTTACTGTGTGTTACAATGGAGATTATATAATTTTTTATAACGACAATATTGATGTTTTTACTCAGAGATTTACTGTTGCACATGAAATAGGTCATATTGCATTAGAGCATTTTGTAAATTCAGATCCTAGAACAAGAGAAATCGAAGCAAATACTTTTGCTGCAAAAATGCTTATGCCATTAAGTATTATTAAAGCTTGTGAAGTAAAATCTATATATGAGATTGAAAATCTATGTGGAGTAAATTATTCAATTGCGAAACAACGTTACACATATTTATTAAATGCTAAAACTCATAAGGGAAAAGAACTAAACAAGCAATTTAGAAATTTTATTAAAAACTACAAAACAAGACATAATTTGACAAAAATGTATAAAAATCCGTCTACATAAAAATTTTGATTTTGCTAGAATTAGTGTTATGAAGTCGATTGATGCTATAAGGATTCGATTAAAGCAATTAATAAAGGCTAATGGCACTAATTATAATGATTTGGCACATAAAAGTGGAGTTACAGCATCTACAATAAAAACTATTTTTTATTGTAAGACGGCAAAGTCAACAACGGTTTATACCATTTCTCTAATTTGTGGCGGATTAGGTATGACAGTGTATGATTTTTTTAATGATGATATATTTAAAGATGTTGATGATTTAGAATAAATATCATTAAGTGATATTTATTTTTTTATATAAATAGACGGATTTTTATATATTTTTTCGAAATATGTGATATAATGCTCATATGAAAATCAATAAGGCAACAATTGTTGAGGTTGATGACTACAGTATATTTAATATTGCTGATTCAAAAGCAATTGTTATTACTGCAACTCAAAATTTAAAGAAAAATGAAATATTTTCATCTGCACATCGTGTAGTTTCTTTTGCAGATTTAATTAATGAAGCACAAAATTATGTTGATTATACAAAGTGTATTAATAATACCGAATTAAGATTTTTGATTAATAAGGCTATTGTTACACTATTTGATGGGGAAAAGCAATTAGCTTATAAAAATAGTATTTATGGGCTTGAAGATTTATATAGTTTGCTTTTATTGAACAATATTTCTGCTCAAAGCATCAATATTGATTTTAACGAATATTCTTTTGTTGAAAAGGATATTTTTACAATTTATAAATCTGTTTGCACTAATTTACAGCAATTTAAACAAGATATATTAAAAAGTGCTCTTATAAAAAATGCAGTTAATATATTGAAGGAATATGATACAGTTGTGTTTGTCGGATTTGTCTTTTTTAATGATATGCAAGAATGTTTGATTAAAAGCTTAAACTCAAAAAATTTAGTATTTATTAATAAACATAGTGACTTTATATCATCAGAGTTATTAAAACCTCTATTGCTAGGTTTGGGTTATAATATAGAACAAAGAAAAATTGCAGGAAAGAGAGATGGATTTTTTAACCAACTAGAAGATAATATTTTTACTCAATCTAAAATAAATTTAAAAACAGAAGATGTAGATAAAATTAAAATCTACGAACCATTTTCTAGTAGAGAAGAGGAGTTTAAATTCATTGCTAAACAAATTTCTGATAAAATAAAAATCTTAAATCCAGAAGTTAATCAATTAAATTCTATTTTAGAAGATTTTGCAATAGTGATAACAAAGAATAAGGACGAGTTACTATTTATTCTTGATGATGTTTTTAGTGAAGTGGGAGTATTTGTTCCTAAAGACACTTTTGATGGTTGTTTAAAACCAATTTATTATGAGAAGCAAAATTTTTTGAATGAAGATATAGAAGTGAAAGGTAGGAAGTTAGGTTATATAGATAAGTTAAAATTATTTAATGATTTTAAAAGGATTTCGTTTATAGGATATAATTCAACAGAGTTTGAAACAACATTTGGAAAGTTTATAATTTCTATATACAAAGTCGTCGCTAAGGATTTGGATTTGGATACCTTTAAATTATTACTGGAAACACAATGGAATCTAGATAAAAAATTTGAAGAAAATATTTTGACTGATTTTCATTATATAGAAAGTTATTTTGAACAACTTAAAACTTTGGCACAATGGAAAGAATGTGTAAATAAACTTATTAAATTAAAATCAAATATTAAAAATGAAGAAAATTTTAAAGCACATCCTTTACACAAAGTGCAAAAATCCACGCTAATATATATTCAAAAATTTTTAAGTTTTATAGAAGCGCTAGTTAATAAACTTAAAGTCAATGGGAATATAAAGCAACACATTAAACTTTTAATTAGTGTGTTTAATTTAAACAAAATTAAATTAAATACAAGTGAAGATAAGCAGGCGATAGAAATATTGTTAGATGGTTTAAATAAAGTGAAGTGCAATGATAGTATAGAAGTAGATTATGTCTATTTTGCCGAAAACATAAAAGATTTACTATCTCAATGTTTATATGTTGAAAATAAGAAGAAAGATGATTATAAGTTGGCAGTAGTAAATATGGAAAACTATACAAAGTATGATTATGTTTACTTTCCGCTGTTTGAAGAAAATAAATATCCAAGGATTTTAAAAAATGAATTCCCATATACAAATGATATTATTGAAATTCTGCAAAAGTTAAATCTTTCCATTCAGAAAAATTATATGATGGATTATCACTTAAAAATGTCAAGGCATATTTTTAAAAATTTATTTGGTTTTGTTGAAAAACAAATAACATTTACCTATATTTGTAAAGAAAATAACAATTATATGGATATTTCAAATTATGCGTATGAAATACAAAAAACGTTAAATTCAAGATTAATTTTTGAAGCATCACACTCAAAACTAAAAGAGTATAAGTTAGAAAATAGAGAACTTATTTTTAAAAATTTTAATGTAAGCAATATTAATCTTAATCAATTGTTGTTGCAATATTTGTGTCCCAAACTATTTGTGTATAATTGTCTTTTCAAAAATAAAATTAGTTATAGCGATAAATTTTTACTAGTTTTTTATGCAAAAGCTTTAATAACAAATAGATTTTTTACAAATTTAGGGAGAAGTAGTAAAAGATACAATCTTAACAGCAAGGAGTTTGGACAGGAAGTTGATAAGACTTATTTTAATTCATTACTTTCCGTTTTAAAATATTTTGAAATGTTAGGAGAAAATGAAAAAAAGGATATTCGTATTACTTGCAGAAAATACATCGATGATTTTATAGAACTTCATTTTAAGAGTGGTAAATTCTCTTGTAAAAATTGTAAATTTAAAATTGGCAAAAGAAAAGTTATACTTGATAAATTCAATGTTTGCACGAGAGAAACATTGATTATGCTAAACCTTGATACAGGACAAGAAACAGAATTTGATATTAGTAAAAATTTGGATTTTTTGGTTAATAGCAGTGGTGGAAAGAAGTTTGATTTCAAACACTTTGATGAGTTAGTGTTTCAACTAGAACATGGAAGTAAATTTGATGATAAAACTGCATTGATAAACTTTATTAGTTTCAAGCTAAATACTCAGTTAAACCATAAAAAGTTTTATCAAGATGGAATTAAAAGAATATCAAAAATTATAAATAATACAAGTACAATATACAGTAACATGTGTGATTCGCCATCTAGTTATTGTAGGTTTTGTATATTGAAAGATATTTGTAAAGGATCATTAATCGATGAATAGTCAATTAAATACGATAATAGCAAGTGCCGGAACTGGTAAGACAGAAACAATCGTAAGCAAAATAGAAAGTTTAATTATAGAAAAACATGTTGACATAATGAATATTGTGTTGATAGCTTTTACTAATAAAGCAACGAAGGAAATGAAAGAGAGGTTAAGACAAAAACTATTGATGCAAGCATGCTATAGTAATAAACTTCGAGATCAAATAGATAAGATAAACATGGCTTCAATTTGCACCATTCACTCCTTTTGTGATGATATAATAAGAGATTATGGACTTAGAATTGGAATAAGTCCAAATTATAGAATAGATTCGTTTAGCTATGAAACAAATTTAATTTTAGATAAAATTGTAAATGAAAATTATAATGAAAAAATTTGCTCTAAAATACCTACATATACCATAAAAGATATGTTGAAAAATTTTTATAAAGAAATGAAAGATAAAGGAATTAAGTATGAATTAAGCTACAAATTAAATAAGATGGATTTTTGGAATGAAGTTAGGCAATACATTAGTGATTTATATGAAAAGCTAGATGAAGAAATAGAAAAAGAGAAAAAAGAACTTAATATTTTGACGCACAATGATCTTTTATGTTATGCAGCAAGATTAACGAGTGAAGAAGGCATCGCTAAAAAGATAGCAGAAAAAGTTCAATATTTGTTTATTGATGAGTGTCAAGATATTAACTTATACCAAATGGAGTTAATAGAAAATCTAATGAAATTTATTAACATTACAATAGTTGGAGATGAAAAACAGTCTGTATATGGTTTTAGAGGAAGTAATAAAAAAGCTTTTATCAACCTTATAGAAAAATTTAACAATTTTGGTGGAAATAGCACAATAAATGATATTAATTTTCGCACAAGCTCTACTTTAATAAAGGTTATTAATGATATTTTTAATTCAAAATTTTATTTTCACAACAGTTTATTGTCATTCAAAAATATTCCTTTGGTAGCTTATAAAAAAGATTCAGAACTTGATGTGTTTGAAATAACGTATGGGAAAAATATTGTTGATGTTGTAAAAAGTGTGGCACAAAATATTGATTTTGATGATAAAGCATGTAATAATTATATTGTAATCTTATGCAGAACTAATAGGGAGGTTAGTGATGTAGCAAACAATTTAAAGCAACAGAATATCAAAGCACAAGTTTATTCAGCAAAATCAATATTTAGAAGTAAAGCAATAATAGATTTATGTAAGGTTCTTCGTTATTTGAGTAGAAATGACAACATTGAAAAATTTGAAATATTTTTTACTGATTATTATCTTGCTTGTATTAAATTTTTTACTGAAAGTCATTTAGACAATGTTTTAGATGGTTTAAAGTATGAGATTAAGAACCATCCATTGACCTACATAATCAATAGATTATTTGAAACAACAAAGATATGTGAATATTATTCTTGCATTTATAAAGAACAATATAACTCAAATTTAAATAGAATTAAAGAGATAATACGTGACTTATCTATGCAAGGGCTGTCTAATCTTCAAATAATAGACCATTTAAATAGGATGATAAACACACAACAAAATGAACCAGAATCAGAGGTAGTGTTTGAAAGTCCCATTATCATAAGCACAATTCATACATTTAAAGGCTTGGCTGGAGATATAGTCATTTTGTATAATGCTGATAGAAATTTATATAGAGTATCTAATACTCAATATGAGTATGAAGAAAATGACAATTTAATAAGTTTCAATAAAAACGCTATTGTTTTAAACAATTATGCTGTGGCAGAAGATGAAAATTTTGAATATATAAAGCATAATAATTTGATTGAAAGATTAGAAGAAGAGATAAGATTGTTTTATGTAGCTTGTACTCGTGCCAAAAAGAAATTGATAATAATGAATTATAGGAGCAGAGATAAACTAAATTATCTAATTGAAAATAATGACGATTATGTATCGTATTATAGGTGGTTGAAGGAATCAAATATAAAATTAAATTAAGTACCAAATCAATAATGATTGGTACTTTTTTAAAGGAGTTAATATGGAAAATTTTATTTATTGGTGTAATCAGTGCAAAGTGCCAATTATTAAAACCGAAAAGGGTAATTTTAATTGTAGGTTATGTAATGAAAAATTGAAATATATTTCAGTAGATCTTAGACCTGTTTTTCCTCAAGAAAAAATAATGTTAGAATTATTACTAGGAAAAAATTTTAGAGATATACCCATTTGGAAGGGTAGGTCCAGGTATTATGTTGATGGAATCCCTTTGCAATTATCCAATCAAATGTTATTAGATACTGATAGAAAAGGTTTGAGAAAAAAACTTTTAAATACAAAGATTAATTATGATAGTTTTAATCATTATATTAATTTATTTATTAAAGCAAATCAAGAACATTATAATGAAATAAAAGATGAAGCAGTCAGATATATACAGGAGCAAACAAAAACTTATGTGGATTATGAAAAAATGGTTTCATTTTCAGGTGGGAAAGATAGTACTGTAGTATCGGATCTTGTTATAAAGGCGTTTAATGATAAATCAATAAAACATTTATTTGGGGATACAACCTTAGAACATAGATGCACATATGAATATATCAAACGTTTAAAAAGAAATAAATTAATAAACCTACATATAGCAAGAAATACTGATAATAACTTTTATGATATTGCGAAAAAGATAGGGCCACCATCAAGAGTGTCAAGGTGGTGTTGTTATATGTTTAAAACTGGTCCAGTGAATAGATTGATGACTACATTGTTTGGTAATAAAAAAGTTTTAACTTTTTATGGTATAAGAAAAAGTGAATCAGTTGCTAGGAGTAAATATAAAAGGACAGAAGAAAGTTCAGTGCATAAAAAGATCTCAAACCAGGTTGTTTGTTCTCCAATATTTTATTGGAAAGATATTGATATTTGGCTTTATATTTTTACAAATAATCTTGATTTTAATGAAGCATATAAATTGGGTTATTCAAGAGTGGGGTGTTGGTGCTGTCCAAATGCATCAGTAATTTCAGAATTTTTAGCTAAAATCTATATGAAGAAGGAATACGAAAGATGGTATCATTTTTTAATAAATTTTGCAAGAGCTATTGGGAAAGAAAATCCAGAAGAATACATAAATACAGGAGGTTGGAAAGCTAGACAAGGTGGAGCAGGACTTGAAGAAGCTAAAAGTGTTAAGATAGTTCAGCAAAATTGTACAGTTCAAGAAAATGGGAAAATCTATGATTTATCAAAGCCGATAAATGATAGATTTTTTCAATTATTTATTCCATTTGGAAAAGTAATAGATGGGGATAAAGTTATAAGCGAGAAACTCGTTCTTGATATTAAAACATTAGTTCCAATTATATCACTTCAAAAAATTAGTGATTATAAAATAAAAATAATCACACTTAATGTTAAAAATCATAAAAGTCTACATCAAAATATTTTTCATCAGATAATGAAGTTTAATGCTTGTAAGCAATGTTTGAAATGTGAAGGTGTATGTATGCATAATGCTATTCATTTAGATAAAGAGGGATATTCAATAGATGAAAAACTATGTAAACATTGTCAAATGTGTGTGTCATCTAAGTATATACCAGGTGGTTGTATGATGTGTAGATACTTAAGGACAAGGAGATAAATATGATTAGTTATTTTGATAATGCTTCTACTACTTATAGAAAACCTAAAAGCGTTTATAAAGCGGTAAAGCTTTATAAAAAAGTTGGTGGTAATATTAGTCGCGGAAACAATCAAGCAAGTAAATTTTTTATAGATGAAACAAGAAAGAATATAAAAAAACTTGTTGGTGCAAATGATAATTATGAAGTAGTTTTTAGCCAATCCGCAACATTTTCATTTAATCAACTAATTAAAGGACTGGATTTTTCAAAGTTAAAGAATGTGTATATTACAATGTTTGAACATAATGCTGTAAATCGAGTATTATCAAACCTACAAGAAATTTATAAGTTTAACATTAAATATTTGTGTTTAAAAGGATTTTATCTATCAATAGATTTAGTTAAAGAACAATTTAAAAAAGATAAGCCTGATTTAGTTATTATAAATCATGTAAGCAATGTGTGTGGTTTGATACAAGATTATAAACCTGTATTTGAGGAAGCGAAAAACTATGGGGCCATTACAATTCTTGACATGGCACAATCTTGTGGATTACTAAAAATAAATATGTCCGAAGAAAAAATAGATGCTATTGTTTTTGCAGGTCACAAAACATTGTACGGGTATGTTGGAATCGGTGGTATGGTTATAGATAAAAAATTGAAAATCAAAGACATTATTCAAGGCGGTACAGGTATAGATTCAGCAAGCATGTTAATGCCTAAAACCTTACCCACAAGACTAGAACCAGGAACACAAAACCTACTTGGTATTTATAGTTTATATTATAGCACAAGCTATATTTTGAAAAAAGAGATAAATAAAATTTTTCAAATAGAACAAAAAAAGTTTAGAAAATTGAAAAGGATTTTAATAGATTCTAAATTGTTTAATGTATTTGAAATTCCCAATGCAACATCTATAATATCTTGCTTACCTACAAAATATAAGCCTATTAACTTTGAAAAGTTTTTTGATAAATATGGAATTGTTGTAAGGATAGGATTGCAATGTAGCCCGTACGCACATAAAGTTTTAGGCTCATATCCAGAAGGAACTATAAGGTTTAGTGTAGGTTTATTTACAAAAGGTATGGAATTACGCAAACTGAAAAAGTCTTTAAAATGTATATATAAGGAAGTTAATTGAAGATAGATTATTCTATCTTTTTTTATTTTTTTTGAAAAAATACTTGATTTTCATAATTTAAGAGTATATAATACATTCATAACGCAACGGGGTGTTGCGTTATGATTAAGAGGAGAGAATATGAAAACTCTAGATAATCAAAAATTAGGAAACTTATTGTCATATATAAAAGAATATCAGCAACAAAATGGCAAATCTCCATCATATAGAACGATAATGAAAGATTTAAAATTTAATGATTTAGCAATGGTGTTCAGATATGTTAATAGACTTTATAGCAATGGTTTACTAAAAAAAGATAATTTAGGTGCGATTCAAATTCCCTCTCAATATAAGACTGGACAAACTATATTAGCCCCTGTAGTTGGTTCGGTAGCTTGTGGACAACCTATACTAGCGATACAAAACATAGAGTTTACAGCGAGTCTTCCTGTGGAGATTTTTGGAAATCAAGAACTTTATGGGCTCTATGCCCAAGGCGATAGTATGATAGGTGTAGGAATATTTGATGGCGATTTAATATTCTATTTACCTACAAATATTGCAAATGATGGAGATATAGTAGTGGCTTTAATCGGAAATGAAGCTGCGACAGTAAAAAGGTATTACAAGAGAAAAGATGGTGTTGTTCTACATGCTGAAAATCCAAATTACCAAGATATAATTACTAAAGATGTTAAAATTCAAGGTATTGTAAAGAGAGTCGTAAGATGCTTTTAGGAGGCTATAATAGTGAAAATTAAACTTTATTGTCCGTTTTGCGAGCGGTGTATTGGTTACAGCATTTCATCAGATAGCACAGGCCTTACAAAGATACTTGTTAGAGAACCAAAACGATTAAGAAAAACGCAGATGATACACCAAATAAAGTGCAGTAAGTGCAAATCAGATTTATTTGTTTCTATGGAATTTATAGATCCATAGATTTAAGATTCATAAACAGTGAACCCCAGTGTTCCAACATTAAATTACAGTGAACTCCAGTGTTCCGATAAATTCAAATGTTGGTCACTGGGATTTTTTATTCGACAAGATATGACATAAAACTCCCAAATCTAAACCAAGGTTTGGGAGTTTTTTTGTGTTTAAAATAAAAATTTTAAAATTTTTTTAAAAATTGTTAAGTTCTCGGAAAGATGCCTTCCGAAAACAATTGGTAAAGTATAGGCGTTAAAACAAAAAGAAAGGAGGTGAGATAGCGATATGGACTTGAAGTATTCCAGCATTACAGCGGATATCATTAACATTTTATCTGATTGTAAACTGCACAAGATGCAAGAAATTGCTGACAAAGTCGAAGTGTCTGAAAGAACAGTTCGTAAGCACATTCAATCACTTTCATATCGCTATCCAATTCAAACTTTTTGTGGTAACAAAAATGGTGGAGTAAAGCTCGATGAAAACTATTTATTTCAAGGAAAGATTAGGTCGAATGATGAGCTGCAAATCATCGAACAAGCATTAAGACTTTTGCAGAAGTCAGGTGCTGATGTAGACCAAAAGTTATTAGAGAGTTTAATCAGTGACTATACTTTGCCAAAAGACAAGAAGGAGAGCTTATGAAAATTGACTCAATTAAGTTAAGACTCTATCTTTTCAAAATCAAAATGAGCCTACAAGAGTTTATGAACCTTGCCGATTTCGATGCAAGCATTTCAATAAACACTTTGTTATGTTCTGGCGATTTAGATAGAGAAAATTCAAAAAAATTTATCAACATGGTCGGTGCAGAAGATGCTTATAACCTTATAGATTGGGAGAAGATGGATGCAAGAAAACCAAGTAGAAGAGAAATCTTTGCATATGCCAATTAAGGTTAAACCATATAAGCATCAACTTGAAGCATTTATCTTTGCACTGAAAGTGATGGGATTTGCAGGAGCAAGTGATGAGAAAAAGTAAATCGGCTGCAATCCTTGCAGAAATGGGAACAGGAAAAACACTCATAAGTATTGGCATTGCAGGTTATCTATACCTACAAAAAGAGATAAATAAACTTTTGATAGTTGCGCCATTGTCCATCACAAAGGTATGGGAAGAAGAGTTCCAAAAGTTCGCTGATTTTGACTATCAGTTGGAAGTGTTGGAAGGACCTACAAAAGAAAAGAGCGAAACACTTCGAAATTTATTTGGAACAAAACTGCAAGTTGCTGTTGTCAACTATGAATCGTGCTGGCGAATGGAAAAAGAAATTGCTCTATGGAAACCAGATATGATTATTTGCGATGAATCAAGCAAGATTAAAAATCCACAAGCCAAGCAATCAAAGGCACTTCATAGATTAGGCAAGATAAGTAAACACAATATGATTTTGACAGGAACACCAGTAACAAACAATCCACTTGACTTTTTTTCGCAATACAAATTCCTGGATGAGAGCATATTCGGTGGCAGTTATTATTCTTTCCGAGCAAGATACGCCATTATGGGTGGATATGGAAACTATCAGGTTGTAGGTTATAAAAACCTGCCAGAATTAACAGAAAAAGCCCATAGCATCGCTTTTAGAATAACAAAGAAAGAAGCATTGGATCTTCCAGAACAAGTTGATGTCACAAGGTATGTAGAACTAGAACCTATGGCAAGAGCAATTTACAACCAAGTGGAGAGAGATAGCTATGCCGAACTATCGCAAGGCGAAGTTGTCGTTCGAAATGTACTGACAAAATTGTTAAGACTTTCACAAATTACAGGTGGGTACATTAAGGATGAGTTTAGCGAAATAGAAGAACAGGTCTCATCAGCAAAACTAAATGCACTTGAAGAAATTATAGAAGAGTGCCTAGATGCAGATAAAAAGGTGGTTGTGTTTGCAAGATTTATTTCAGAAATTGATGCTATCACAAAGATGCTTAAACATTATGGAATAAAATATTCACTTATTCGTGGAGATGTCAAAGATAGAGCAAGTGAAGTGGAAAAGTTCCAAAACGATAAAGATGTAAAAGTCTTTGTAGGTCAATTGCAAACAACAGGAATGGGATTGACATTGACAGCATCTGACACTGCAGTATTCTATTCACTTTCATATAACTTTGCTGACTACGAACAGGCGAAGGCGAGAATCCACAGAATCGGTCAAAAGAACAATTGCACCTACATTCACTTGATTGCAAAGAAAACAATTGATGAAAAGGTTATGGAAGCATTGAGCAAAAAGAAAAATATTGCAGACCTAGTTGTTGATAATTGGAAAAGTTTATTTGAGAAGGAGAACTAAATGAACGAAACAATATTGGAAATAGCAGACAAATATCTTGAAAAAAGAGAAAAGAAAAGCGAACTAGAAACACAGATTAAAGATGTAAATAAGGAGCTTGAATCACTAGAACAAGAACTTATTGGACTTATGACCGACAATGAAATAGACAGTTTCAAACGAAATGGAATTCTATATAGTGTAGTCACAAGAGAGCTCCAGAGTGCAAATCCTGAAAGGAAAGAAGAATTATACCTACAAATGAAGCAAAAAGGATTTGAACATCTATTCACTATAAATACAAACACTTTGTCAGCAACAGTCAAGGAACTTATTGCTGAAAATGATGGAAAACTTCCAGATTGGCTTGAAGGCTTAATCAATCAAACAGAAAAACAATCAATAAGAATTAAGAAATAAGGAGATAAGTATGAGCAACGAAATCATTAAAAAAGAAGAACAATTTATAACACCAGTAGAGAACATTGATTTTCAAGAAGAGATGCAGGGATTAAATATCACTTTTGATAGGATTAAAGTTCCAAGTGGTGGCGGGCTTGCATTCGAAGTGCCAGGAGAAAATCCAGATGAGCCAGACCTTCAAAAAGAGTTTAGTGCAGTGATTCTATATCATCATCCAGTGCTTTCATATTACAAAGAAAAATATACGGGTGGGAACGAAGCACCAGACTGCTCATCATTTGATGGTATCAATGGGGTAGAGCGAGAAACAGGCGAAATCAAAAAGTGCAAGGACTGCCCACTCAATGTTTTCGGCACAGGAGAAAATGGTGGCAAGGCTTGTAAGACAAAGCGAAGAATCTTTATTTTGAGGGCAAATGAGATGCTACCTACAATTCTATCACTGCCAACAGCGAGCATTGGAGATTTCTCAAAGTATATTATGCGATTGGTGTCGAAGGGCAAGAAATCTAACCAAGTTGTCACAAAATTCAGTTTGAAGAAAGTGCAAAATGCAGGTGGTATCACATACAGCAAAGTAGTGCTTGCAACAGAGCGAGACCTCAATGAAGAAGAGATGAAGAACATTGCCAAGATGACTGAACAAGTCAAAGCAATCGCATCAAGCTTGAAAGAAAACTATGAGAGTGAGGAATAAGTCCTTGCTCTCTCGAAGGAGCAATAATGGATTTATTTGAAACGATCAAAAGTAGTGTTGGAATAAGACAAATTGTAGAGTACTACATTGGACCTCTCAATAGAGCAAAGAAAGTATCGTGTCCATTCCACAAAGATAAGACGCCATCACTTTCAATTGATGAAAACAAAAATATGTTTAAATGCTTTAGTGCAGGTTGCGACTTTGCAGGAGATGGTATAACACTTGTAGCAAGACTTAAAAATATTGATAACTTTGAAGCTGCAAAACAAATAGCACAAGATTTTCATCTAAACATTGATATAGACAATTTAATTTCAGAACATCCAGTGATGAAAATAAAGACTTACATTAAAGAGTGTATACAAAATGTAAACAAGACAGACTACTTTGAAAAAAGAGGACTAGATGAACATACAATTAAATCATATTTTCTTGGATACGATGTTAAAGAGAAAGCAGTGGTTATTCCATATAGTTCAGCACTCACATATTATCAAAGAAGAAGTGTTGTTGATAAGAAGTTTTATAAACCTAAAACCGAGGAAGCAGGAGAAGAACCACTATGGAACGCACAAGCATTAAATAGACAAGACAAAACACCTGTGTTTATTGTCGAAAGTCCAATATGTGCCTTAAGTATTATGCAATATGGTGGGCTTGCTGTTGCCTTATGTGGATGCGGGTATAACAAACTCGTAGAAACATTAAAAAAGAAACCTACAAATTCAACGATAATATTATGTCTTGATAATGATGATGCAGGAGTTAAAACCACAGAGAAAATAATCAAAGAGTTTAAAGCATTAAAGATTAAATACCTACAACAAAATATTGCTGGAGAGTGTAAAGATCCAAACGAACTCTTGATGAAAAATGCTGATGCTTTATGCTTAAACATACAAAAAGCAATAAACAAAGCAAAAGCAATTTCTCGTGAAAGAACAGATTTAATCAAAGCATCGGACTTATGTAAATTGGAGATAGAACCTAAAAAATGGATAGTGGATAACATGATTCCAGAAGGTCTATCAATGTTGGTGGCGGCAAGCAAGATAGGAAAGTCTTGGATGGTGTTGCAACTTGGAATAGCAGTAAGTTCTGGCGAAGAGTTTTTGAATGAGCAAACTCATCAATGTTCTGTGCTTTATTATGCACTAGAAGATAGTGATGAGAGAATGATAGGTCGACTTAATATTTTATGTAAAGAGAAACCTAAACCTACAAATCTATTTATTCAGCTCGAAACAAAGACTTTGGATACAGGACTGATGGAAGAACTAGAACACAGAGTCAAAGAGATACCAAATCTAAAACTTATCATTATAGATACATTTCAAATGATAAGAGGACAAGCAAAGAAAAATGAAACTGCATACAGTTTTGACTATCGTGAACTTGTGTTATTGAGAAGATTCTGTGCAGAGAACCATATTGCAATATTGCTTATTCACCATGCAAGAAAGATGCTTGATGAGAATGATGTGTTTAATATGATCAATGGAAGCAACGGAGTGCTTGGTGCTTTGGACAACGCCTACTTTATCTACAAGAGAAAACGAACAGTGAAAGAAGAACCTTCGACACTCACTCAAACAGGTCGAGATGTTTTCACAATTGAAAGACTTATTCAAAAGAGTGACACGGAAGGCAAATGGACAAAAGTGGGGAGTCCTGAGGAAGAAGCTGAAAGGCGAAAACGAGAAAAGGTTGATAATAGTCCTGTGACAAAGACCATTCTTGCACTTCTTAAAGCACAACCATCAGGGTGGACAGGCACAACGAGAGATTTCATCAAGGCAAGTCTTGAAATACTAGGTGGGCTTTATGTTGGAACAGAGCAAGAAGTTGGCCGAGAAATAAAGGACATTGAAATTGAACTTTTAAGGCGATATAACATTGACCATACAATGAAACATTCAAATAATGGCAACAAACACTCGTTCTTTCCAAAGGAAAAATACAATTTGTTTAATTACAACAAGTAAAACAACATATTCACAACCTTCACATCCTTCACTTTTAACACAAAAACAATCTCTTAAAGCGCTATTTTTAAATATTATTCAAGATATTCACAAAGTGAATGATGTGAATAAAGTGAATATGCACTTTTATAAGAAAAGGAGCAGAAATGACCGAACAAACACTCGTTGATAACATTAAAAAATATTTAGATTCAGTTCCTAACTTGTTTTATTGGAAAGAACACGGTGGGCAATTTGGAACTGCAGGAATACCAGACATAATTGTTTGTTATAAAGGAAGATTCATCGCATTTGAATGTAAAAGAAAGAATGGTAAACTTACAATTCTTCAAAAAATAACACTCAATAAAATGCTAAAAGCAGGTGGAATTGCTTTGGTGGTAACTGATGTCAAACAAGTTAAGGAAGTTATAGAAAATTTATAAAAGGAGAGTATGGTGGAGCATTTAATCCATAAGGTTAATATAACCGAAGAAGCCGAGTTTGATATTGAATGCATGGAAAATGCTTCATCAAACTTTAATAAAAAAGAAACAAAACAGGAACTAGAATTTTATATAACAGATAATAAAAAATATCAATTCAAGCATTATTTTAGATTAAAAGATTTTATTGGCGAAACAAAGGTGCTTTATTTTATCAAGAAAGGCTTAAAGTTTGCCAATATGCAAATTTGGGATCTAGTTGGCATTTGTGAAGAAGAGTTCTGGGATGAAGAAATGGAAGAAAGTGGAATTATTAGAAGTTGGATAGAAACAAAACTTAATCCAGAGAAAGAAGAACCTGACTGGGTTGAAGAACTGCGAGAAAGACAAATGCTTGAAGAAAGGGAAAGAAAATTGGAGATGGAGGCTATAAAGCGATATGAAAGATTATATGGTAAGTGATTTGTTAGAGAATTATAACAAATATAAGGCACAGGTCAATATGATTAAAATGGGAAACATTCCAAGTCAAGTGAAAGAAGAACTTGAAGATTTAAAAGAGAGTTTGGAAACACTAGAAGTTTGCATTGCGGGACTTCCACAAGAAGATGGAGAACTTATAAGAATGTTCTTCTTTAATGGAATGTCAGGAAGGCGATTGGCACAAAAATTGTGTATAAGCAGGGCTACAATTTATAGAAAAAAAGATAGAGCAATCATACAAATTGCTGAAAATTTCAATAAATTTCTAAAAAATTGAGAAAAAATGAGATAAAATGATACAATTTTAGTCCAAAATGATTAAATTTTACCCGTATAATATATGTGACACGAAAAAATGCAACTTGCGAAAGTGAGTTGTGTTTTTTATTAGGAGAGAAGTATGCCATATAGACCAAGAAAACCTTGTAGATTCCCAGGTTGTCCAGAACTTACTGATGAAACATTCTGCGAAAAACACAAAAAAGATGATAATAAAATTTATAACCAATACAAGAGAGATGAATTAAGTAGAACATTTTATAAAACTCAACAATGGCAAAAGATAAGAAAAATTAAACTCCAACAATCACCATTTTGTGAAGAATGTAAAAAGAATGGAACAATTGTAGTTGGAAAGATAGTTGATCATATAATTCCAATCAAACAAGGCGGCGCTCCATATGACCTAAACAATTTACAAACACTTTGTTGGTCTTGCCACAGTAGAAAGTCAATTCAAGAAGGAAGTAGGTTTGGGGCAGGGGCGGTCAAATCTCTACGAGATAAACGATGAAGAGCGGGCGGGCAGTCGCACGCAAAAAGTCGCAAAATCAAAAATCAAACAAAAAATCAAAAAATAAGCATCAAAACTCAGTAAAAACCTTGAATTTACTGTGTTTTTTGCTATTTTAGCAGTTTTGGCGAATTTCATAAATATTCAAATAAAATCAATTTCAAAATCAAAATAAATCAAAAAAGGAGAGAAAATGGGGCAGAGAGGCGGTTATAGACCAGGTGCTGGCAGACCGAAAAAATCAGTTACAGAGAAGATACTTGAGGGCAATCCTGGGCGAAGAAAAATTGAAGTGCTTAACTTTGAAGATGGAGATGATATTCCTTTAGATCCACCAAATTGGTTAACGAAAAAAGGAAAAGATATTTATAAAAATTTGGTTGATTGGTTGGTTAAAATAGGTTGCACGAAAGGGATACTTCCTTACAATCTAGAAGAGTATGCCCATTGCAAATCGAGATGGCTTGAAAGTGAAGAAGCAATAAGCACTCACGGTTTCTTGGTAAAAGACAATAGTGGAAAACCGATACCAAATCCTTATGTGGCACTTGCACAACAGTATTTAAAAATGACAAATGATGTATGGGCAAAAATTTATCAAGTTGTGAGAGAAACGAAATTAACGGAACTTGATAATTCATCGCCAAATGATGATATTATGGAAAGTTTGCTGAGGGGGAAATAATGCTTAAAGTTATAGAATTATTTGCAGGCATTGGTTCGCAAACCCAAGCACTTAAAAATATTGGTATAGAACACGAAGTCGTTGCAATATCCGATAATGACAAAAACGCAGATAAAAGCTATCGTATTCTGCATAATCCAAATGTTAATAATCTTGGCGACATAACAAAGATAAAGTGTTTGCCTTATGCAGATTTATGGACGTATTCTTTTCCTTGTCAGGATATTTCTGTTGCAGGTCTGCAACGTGGTTTTGAACAAGGAAGCGGAACTAGGTCAGGGCTTTTATGGGAAGTTGAGCGGTTGCTCTTAAAAGCACAGGAGCAAGGCACACTTCCAAAATATCTATTATTAGAAAATGTTAAAAACTTAATAGGAAAAAAGTTTAAAGGCAACTACGAAAAGTGGTTGTCTTTTTTATCAGGGTTAGGATATACAACATACACACAGGTGCTTAATGCAAAAGACTATGGAGTTCCGCAAAACAGGGAGAGAGTATTCGCTGTCTCAATCCTTGGAGAACATACGCCTTTTGTGTTTCCTGAACGCCAAAAACTCCAAACAAGGTTAAAAGACGTCTTGGAGGAGAAAGTTGATGAAAGGTATTATTTAAAAGCATCAACGATAATAAGCATACTAAACACTACATTTAATCAGCGAAAAGGGTTGCTACACGGTGGCAATGATATTTGCGCAACTCTTTGTGCTAGGGATTTTCACGAACCGAAGCTTATAGCAGTAGGAAAACTTGAAGGCGGAGTTTGGGATAAGAGATACAATCAAATTCGCCAAGTGTTTGATCCAGATGGAATAAGTCCAACAATTATGGCGGGTGGAGGCGGTGGCACAGAAACAAAAATCATTGCTATTCGTGGAAGAGAAGAAGGACAAGTCATTGAAGAAAATAAGCAAGGAACAAGCAATGCACTGACAACAGTAGCAAAGGATAACCTGGTTCAAGAGCAAAATTACATTGCATCAAAATACCAGGACTTTATTGAAAAGAATGGCTATATTCCAGAATTGTTTAATCCTTGGAATAAAAAAGAATTGACTGACATAACACCAACGCAAACCGCCAATTGTGGATCTAACTCGGCAAGTTCAACAGTGTTAAAAGCAGAAACACAGTGCCTAAACTATTACGATGAAAATGGAAAAGCACGAAGTGTTCAAAATAGAATCTATGATGATCGTGGAGTAGGTGTTTCTGTTACACCATCATTTAGAGGCAACATTTCTGAAAGCAAGGAACTACAAGTAAATGAATACTTGAGAATAAGAAAACTGACACCGAAAGAATGTTGGCGACTTATGGGTTGGAAAGATGAACAAATTGATAAAGTTATTACAAGTGGAATGAGCAATACACAACTATATAAGCAAGCAGGAAATGGAATTGTTGTGCCAGTTTTAGAGGCAATTTTCAAGCAATTATTTTTACGAAAAAATAATTAAAAAAAGTTGTTTTTCTTTCGGTTTTTCTCTGGACTTCCTAAAACCTTTGCGGTATTGTTTGCTTAACCTAGAAAGGAGAGGTTAAGTATGAAAAATCAAAAATTTGGAATAGAAATTGAATTCACAGGTATGAGTAGATGTGAAGCCGCAAGAGTTGTGGCACAATACTTGCAAACACACGAGCGATATGATGGTGGAATTTATGATGAATATTCAATCATAGACAACCAAGGCAGAAAGTGGAAAATAGTAAGTGACAGCAGTATTAGATGCTCTGGAACATCAAAAACACAATGCGAATTGGTTAGTCCAATATGCACTTATGAGGACATTGAACAGATTCAAGAAATAGTAAGACAATTAAGACATAAGGGTATGATGGTAAACGAAACCACAGGGATTCATATTCACATAGATGCAAGCACTCACACGGCACAAAGTCTAAAAAACCTTGCAAACATAATGTCAAGTAAAGAGGACTTGCTATTCGAAGCATTAAATGTGAACCAAGAAAGAGCGAATAGATGGTGCAAAAAAGTGGATGAAAAATTCCTTGACAAACTTAACACTAGAAGAAAAAAAGATATGAGTTCTATAAGAAAAATATGGTACAATGGAAATGATGAAGCCAACCTTCATTATAGCACTACGAGATATAGAGCATTAAATTTGCATTCAGTTTGGCAGAAAGGCACAATCGAGTTTAGATGTTTCAATAGCACAACACATGCAGGAAAAGTAAAAGCATACATTCAACTTTGCTTGGCAATTAGCCATCAAGCGAAAACACAAACTTGTGCAACAAGAAGGCACACCGAATCAACCAATCACAAATACACATTTAGAACTTGGTTATTAAGACTAGGGTTGATTGGAGATGAGTTCAAAACCGCAAGAAAACACTTGCTTGCAAACTTAAATGGAAATATCGCATGGCGAAATAGGGAGGTGGCATAATGAAATACATTGCATATGGTAGCAACTTAAACCTTGAGCAAATGGCTCGAAGATGTCCAACAGCAAAAGTGATAGGAACTACAAACCTAAAAGATTATAAATTGACATTTAGGCGAGTGGCAACTATTGAACCACAAAAAGATTCCATAGTGCCTGTTGCGATATGGGAAATAGATGCCAAAAGTGAAAAAGCACTCGACCTATATGAAGGTTATCCAAGACTATATAGAAAGGAATACCTAGACATAGAATTGAATGGCGAGAAAACAAAAGCACTGGTTTATATAATGAACATAGGCGAACCACAAATGCCAGATAGATATTATTACAACGTGATACTTCAAGGTTACCACGATGTTGGATTAGATACAGTGCATCTAGAAAATGCATTAAAAGATACCTATAAAAGAATGAAAAATCCATTATAATTACATAATGGATTTACTTGATAAAGGAGAGTTTATGATAAGAGTTATAACAAGCGAAAGTGTTAATATTGGACACCCTGATAAAACTTGTGATATTATTGCTGATGCCTTCCTGGATGAAGCATTAAGACAAGATCCGAACAGTCAAATGGCGGTTGAGTGTGCAATCAAAAATGATAAACTATTCATTTATGGCGAAGCAACAACAAAAGCAAAAATTGACTACGATAAAATAGCAAAAGATATTCTGAAAGATATCGGTTATCAATGTGATTTCACAATCATAAAAGAGATAAGTCAGCAGAGCCCAGATATCAATCAAGCAGTTGTAAAGAAAGAGTTATGTGCAAATGATCAAGGAATTGTGTATGGCTATGCGACAAACGAAACACCAGAACTTATGCCACTGCCAATTATGTTTGCACATAAGCTTATGAAAAAGTATGAAGAGTTTAGGCGAAACACAAAAAACTATTTTGCAGATGCCAAAAGCCAAGTATCCATTGTCTATGAAGATAAAACACCAAAAGAGATTGCATCAATTGTTTTAAGCGTGTCGCACGATAAGTCGTTAGGTAAAGAGGAAATACGAGATACAATCGTAAACTCGGTTGTTGCACCTGTTTTGACCGAATTTGCACACCTTATAGGAGCAAGCACTCAAATCATAATAAATCCAAGTGGCAAATTTACAATTTGGGGTTCGTTTGGAGATAGTGGTTGTGTCGGTAGAAAAATAATTGTTGACACTTATGGTGGAGTTGGTAGAGTCGGTGGTGGCTGTTTCAGTTCCAAAAACGCTACCAAGGTTGATAGGTCAGGCGCATATTATGCTCGTTATGTAGCAAAGAATATAGTGGCAAACGGACTTGCAGATGAATGTGAAATACAAGTGAGTTATGCTATAGGCCTTGCAGATCCAACATCGATTTATATCGAATGCTTTGGAACAAACAAGAAACCAATGGAAGAAATAGAAAAATATGTTTCAGACAATTTCAGTTTCAGACCAGGCGATATGATAAAGGAACTTGATCTATTAAAACCAATATACAAACAAACTGCTTGCTATGGACATTTTGGGAGAAATGAATTTTCTTGGGAAAAATATTGAAAAATAGGTAAGGTTTTATGTTATAATTCACTTGAGGTGAATTATGGAGAAAATAAAATATAATTTTTTTCTAGATACAAACGTTTATCAGGCTAAGGATTTTGATTTTAACGATGATATTGCTTTACAATATTTAAAAGAACATTGTACTAAAGGTATAGTTCAGTTATTTAGCAATGACATCATTATAAGAGAATGTAAGCTACACATAAATAAAAAAGCAAAAGAATTGAAAAAGTTAGCCTATGTAACAATTAAAAATGCCAATATTGGTTTGACAGTAGAGCAAATAAATTCGCTTAGAATGGCTGTAGAAATTGAAACGAAAAAATATGTGACTAATTTATTTGATAAATATATTGTTGATACTAAATGTACAATATTAGATAATAAAAATATCAATATAGATAACATCATAAAAAAATATTTCAATGGTTATGCACCATTTGGCACACAAGGTAAAAAAGATGAATTTCCTGATGCGATTATAATAGAAAGTTTATTAAACTTTATAAGTGAACATAATGAAAAATTTGTAGTAGTTTCTAATGATAAAGATTGGAAAGATGCTTTATGTAATATTGAAAGCGTTATTTTCTTTAAAGACATCAAAGAAGCCTTAAACTATATATTTTCTAATGTAAAAAGTTTAGCAACAGAACTTCTAGAAGAGTTATGTGATATAAAACAAGTATTATCAAAAATAAAAGCAAAAATTGAAGGGAATATAGTTTATAGTGATGACTTTAAAAGTGACATACAAATTGATGATGTTATTTTTGATGTACCAAGTACAAGTATATTTGATTTCACTAATAATCAGATAGTAATTGCTGGCGAAGTTAATGCTGATATTAGTTTTAGTGGTAAGTTGTTTAACGAATTTAATTCTGCATATGATTCCGAAAAGAAAGATTATATTTACGAAGATTATACTGATACAAATGGGGAAACAAGAGTTTTAATAGAATTTTACTTAACATTAGATATTAGAAATAAAACATATCAATTAAAAACATCATTAGATAACAAGAATTTCTTTTTCGATGGAAGCAAGCTTTATTTATATTAATTAAAAATTATTTCCACACTTTAATGTGTGTTTTTTTTATAGCAAATATGGAGATAAAAATGCAAATTGAAAGAATAAAAATTGAAGATTTAAAACCAGCGGACTACAATCCACGAAAAAAGTTAAAACCAGGAGATAAAGAGTTTGAAAAACTCAAGAACAGCATTGAAGAATTTGGATATGTAGAACCAATTATACTAAACAAGAGAACAAACACGGTAGTAGGTGGACATCAGCGCCTTGAAGTTATGAAACATCTAGGATATACCGAAGTAGATTGTGTTATTGTCGACCTAGATGAACAAAAAGAGAAAGCATTGAATATTGCGCTTAATAAAATAAGTGGCGAATGGGATACAGAACTTCTTACAGACTTGTTAAAAGAACTAGATAAAAATGGAATTGTTTCACTGACAGGTTTTGACACTGAAGAACTAGATGACTTATTTGCAGGAACAGAATACAATGTTAGCGAAGATAACTTCAATGTGGAAAAAGCTGTTGAAGAAATAGATAACAAACCATTCACAAAAAAAGGCGATATTTGGCATATTAAAAACCATAAGTTGCTTTGTGGAGACAGCACTAAACTTGAAGAAGTAGAAAGATTATTTGAAGATAATGAACAGGCGGATCTCATCGTAACAGATCCGCCTTATAATATAGACTACGGAACAAGTGAACAAGATAGGGCAAGAGCCAGAGGCAAAGAAATTGAGAATCGTAGTATATTAAACGATAATTTAGATGATGAATCATTTTACAAATTTTTGTTGTCATTCTATGAAACCGCATTCGCTGTAACAAAAGGTGGTGGAGCAATCTATGTGTTCCATAGCACAAAAGAATCTGTGAATTTTATTGAAGCAATGAAAAATGCAGGATATAAAGTATCACAAACACTGGTATGGGTAAAAGACCATTTTACACTTGGTAGGTCAGACTATCAATGGCAACACGAACCTATTCTGTATGGTTGGAAAGTCGAAGATGGTAAACCACATTATTTTATTCACGATAGAACAATGGCAACATTACTTGATAGCACAAAAGATTTGAGCAAGATGAAAAAAGATGAATTGCTAGATCTATTAAATAAAATTTTAGAAAATTATCCGAGTGATGTTGTTCGTGATGCTAAACCACTCAAAAATGTCGAACATCCAACTATGAAACCTATAACACTATGTGGAAAGCTTATTAGAAATAGCAGCAGGGAAAGAGAGATAGTTCTTGATTTGTTTGCTGGAAGCGGTTCTACACTTATGGCAAGTGAACAATTAAATAGAAAGTCGTATAATGTCGAATTGTCTGAAACATATTGCGATGTTATTGTAAAACGTTTTGTCAAGGCATTTGGAGATAAAGAAATTTATTTGGAAAGAGATGGAAAAATGATGCCTATAAGTGCGACTAAAATTGTCGAAAATATTTAATTTTCTTCGGCTTTTCTCTGGACTTCTAACAGCCTTTACGGTATGTTTGTGTTGATTAAAAGGAGAAAAGAGTATGCAAAGACCAAAACTTTATATTGATATCACAGGACCAGATGGAAATATCTATTTTATACTTGCAAAAGTTAGCAACATTCTGAAAAAGAAAAGAAGAATAAATGACTTCAATGAATTAAGAGATACAGTCTACAAAGGTAGTTATTATCAAGCATTATATAACATAAACAAAATAATTGAATTGGTAGATATAAGTCAAGAGCAAAAACTTAAAAATTATATAATGCGTGGCAAGAAAGAATGTATGGAGGCTGAAAATGACTAAAGGTGTATTTATATCAAAACGAATACAAAACAAAATGGAAGAGTCCGAAACATTTAGAGATGAATTCTATACACTTGTTGGAAAATATTTTATAAGAGATTGGGGAGATACTTGCGAAAGTGATAAGAAACTCAATGATGATGCAATCAAAACAAAAGATAGAATAGTTGCACTATACAAAACTAGTGAAGGAAAAGTGTTTGGAATAACGGAATATGGTCATGAAATAACTACCTTTATATTTGCTGATGAGTATTAATGGGGTAGTTGGGTGGATGATATAAAAGAGAAAGGCAACGCTTTAGCTAATAGAGCAGTTGCCTTTATCAATTCATTGAAGCATACAAAGGGCGTTTGGTATGGTAAAAACTTTGAACTTTTACCTTGGCAAAACAAAATCGTGAGAGATTTATTTGGCACATTAAAACCGAACGGTTATAGGCAATATAACACAGCATACATTGAAATTCCAAAGAAACAAGGGAAAAGCGAACTTGCGGCGGCAGTGGCTCTTTATCTTACTTGCGGAGATGGCGAGTATGGTGCAGAAGTTTATGGTTGTGCGGCTGATAGACAACAAGCATCAATCGTTTTTGATGTGGCAGTGGAAATGATAAATCAGTGTCCAGCACTGAAAAGAAGATGTAAAATACTTGCAAGTCAGAAAAGAATTGTTTATCTTCCGCTGAAATCGTTTTATCAAGTGTTATCTGCAGAAAGTTATACTAAACACGGGCTCAATGTTCACGGAGTTATTTTTGATGAGTTGCACGCACAACCGAACAGGGCATTATATGATGTTATGCTCACAGGTTCAGGTGATGCCAGGAAACAACCACTATATTTCCTTATAACAACAGCAGGAACAGATAGAAATAGTATTTGTTGGGAAGTGCATCAGAAAGCTGAAGATATACAAAATGGCAAAAAAATTGATAATACTTTCTATCCTGTTATTTATGGACTAGAAGATGGTGCTGACTGGACTGATGAAAAGAATTGGTACAAAGCAAATCCTAGTCTTGACATAACGGTTGATGTTGATAAGTTAAGGCAAGCATTTAACAGCGCAAAAGAAAATCCAGCGGAAGAAAATTTGTTTAGGCAGTTACGATTAAACCAGTGGGTAAAGCAATCGATTCGCTGGATGCCAATGGATAAATGGAACTTATGTTCATTTAATGTTGATAGGGAAAGACTAAAAGGGCGAATATGCTATGGTGGACTAGATTTAAGTAGCACGACAGATATCACTGCTTTTGTTTTAGTGTTTCCACCAGAAGATGAAGATGGTAAGTATGAGATACTTCCTTTTTTCTGGTTACCAGAAGAAACATTGGATTTAAGAGTTCGAAGAGATCATGTGCCTTATGATGTTTGGGAAAAGAAAGGACTTATAATGACCACCGAAGGCAATGTTGTTCATTATGGATTTATTGAAAAGTTTATTGAAAATCTTGGAACTTTATACGATATAAAAGAGATCGCATATGATAGATGGGGAGCAGTTCAAATGGTGCAGAACCTAGAAGGTATGGGATTTACAATTGTTCCATTCGGTCAAGGATATAAAGATATGAGTCCAGCGACAAAGGAACTTATGAAACTTGTACTTGAAAAGAAAATTGCTCATAGTGGCAACGAGGTACTTGCTTGGATGATGGACAATGTCTATGTAAAGACAGATCCAGCGGGCAATGTAAAACCAGATAAAGAAAAATCTACCGAAAAGATAGATGGTGCAGTTGCACTTATTATGGCACTTGATAGAGCATTGCGCCATAACGGAGATACTGGTAGCATTTACAATGAACGTGGCATTTTAATTTTATAATTCAAAAAATGGAAAGTTTTATAAAAATATGCTATAATGTTGCCTAAAAGGAGCAAAAAATGAGTAATTTTGATAATTATAAATATTTGCTGGGCGACACGATAATAAATTACCAACTTATAGAAAATGACCTAAAAATGATTTATGCAGGTATGTTGTCTGGCGATTTTAATGATAACATTGATTATGCAGATAAAACTTTTCATGGCTTAGGACAAATAATAAACGCTTTACAAAAACTAGATAATAGTGACAATAAACTATATTTTAGCAAAGAAGATTATAAAATATTGAAAAATCTGGCAAGAGATAGGAATTACTATTGTCATCAGTGCGCCATAGATTTCGGATACATTCAAAATTTCATAAATTCAACAGAATATAAGAAAAATTATAGCAAGTTGCAATCAGTTAATACAGAAATAAAAAGAATGCAAAAACTCACTGAAGATTTTAGGTTTGAAATATTAAAAAAATATAACAGAATAAAATAATGTAGACCACTCAAAACTTTTGGGTGGTTTTTTGTTGCCCAAAAGGAGTAGAGATGGGGTTATTTAGTCGTAAAAAGAAAGAAGAAAAAAGAGAACTTGATAAGAAAACTAGTGATTTTATTAAAGGTGTTGACCTAGATAATGCTGCCACAAGCAATAGTGGGGTTGATGTAGATGAAGAAACCTCACTTAAGATTTCGGCGGTTTATGCTTGTGTTAAAGTTATAAGCGAAACAATAGCAAGTTTGCCTTTACATTTATTGAAAGAACTAACCAATGGAGATTATGAAAAGGCAAAACAACATCCTTTATATAATGTGCTCTACGAAATACCGAATAGCGAAATGACTAGTTTTACATTTAGGGAAATGTTGATGACTAACTTGCTTTTATGGGGTAATGCTTATGCACTTATTCGGCGAAACAGATATGGGCAAATTACAGAACTATATCCATTAAAAAGCAAGAATATGACAGTGGAGCGAGATCCAAAAACAAGGGTTATAAAATACACATACACAAATGGTGTTAAAACAAAAACATACACATCAAAGCAGGTATTTCACATACCTGCTTTTACTTTTGATGGCGTGCTTGGTGTGAGTCCGATAACATATGCACGAGAAGCAATGGGGCTTGCTCTTGCGACAGAAGAATTTGGTGCAAGGTTCTTTGGAAATGGTGCAAGACCAGGTGGAGTGCTAGAGCATCCAGGGGTAGTAAAAGATCCAGAGAAACTAAGAGATAGTTGGAACAAAGTTTATCAAGGCACTGCAAACTCACACAAAATTGCCGTGCTTGAAGAAGGAATGAAATATCACGAGATAGGCATGAGTCCTGAAGATAGTCAGTTTCTGCAAACAAGGTCGTTTCAACTGACTGAAATTTGCAGAATATTTCGTGTTCCGCCTCATATGATAGGCGATTTATCACGAAGCACATTTAGCAATATAGAGCATCAATCTATCGATTTTGTTGTTCATACCATAAGACCTTGGCTTGTAAGATGGGAGCAAGCAATTTCACGAACCTTGCTGACTGATGAAGAAAGAACTATTTATTATGCAAAATTTAATGTTGATGGATTAATGCGTGGCGATTTTGCTACTCGAATGAGTGGTTATGCAATCGCAAGACAAAATGGTTGGATGAGTGCGAATGAAATTCGAGCTCTTGAAAATATGAACAAAATTCCACCAGAGCAAGGTGGAGATTTGTATTTGTTGAATGGCAATATGATTTCAGCAGCGCAAACCAACCCAGTAAACAGTGGAGGTGCAGGGAATGTAGAAAATAAAGGAGATGAAAATGGAGAACAAAGAAAATCAAATTGAAAGAAGAACGATAACTTTAAAAGAATTGAGAATTATTGATGAACTTCCGACATCAAATGCTGAACCAGTTATAGAAGGCTATGCTTCGGTGTTTGACTCGTGGAGTGAAGAACTAGGTGGAGAATTTCCTTTCAGAGAACGAGTTGTAAAAGGTGCGTTTGAAGAATCCATACAAAGAGATGATATAAGGGCGTTGTTTAATCACGATCCAAACTATGTATTAGGAAGAAATACTTCAAACACTTTATCACTTGAAGAAGATGAAAAAGGGTTAAGAGTGAGAATTACACCACCACAAACACAGTGGGCGAAAGACTTGCTTGTGAGTATCAAAAGAGGAGATATCACACAAATGTCATTTGGCTTTACAGTTATTCTAGATAGGTGGAGTTATGAAGATAACATTGATATAAGGGAACTTTTAAAAGTCAAACTTTATGATGTTAGTCCAGTAACTTTCCCGGCATACAGCCAAACAGAATGTGGTATAAGGACTATTTTTGAAAGGCACAAGGAAGCACAAAAGAGCAAAGACAAAAACAAAAGAAATCTTGAAATTAAAAAACAAAAATTGAAATTTATGGAGGATTAGAATGCGTTCAATTAAAGAAATGAAGGCAAGAAAGAACGATTGCCGACTTAAAGCACTTCAAATTATTGAGAAGGCAGAAAAGGAAGATAGATTCCTTACAGAAGAAGAAAATAGAGAACTCAACAATCTTGAAGAAGAAATGAGAGGTTGGGAAAAGAAAATTATTAGACTAGAAGTGTTCAAAAATGATACAAATGAGTCTTCAAATGATGTAGATGATGTAAAACCAGATGTAGAATCGTCTCCAACACAGACAAAACCAACAGCAAACACAACCAATGATAGTGCTGGCGAAGCTGATGAAGATGAAGTTATTAAAGATGATCCAAAGAAAGATGAAGAAAGGAAATTTAGAAGTCTTGGCGAACAAATGATGGCAGTGTATAGAGCATCAATGCCAGGCGGAAGGTTAGATAGAAGATTGACCACCAGATCAGCAAGCGGTTTGAATGAAACAAACCCAAGCGATGGTGGTTTTTTAGTGCAAAAAGATTTTGTTGCTGACCTTTTGAAGAGAACTTATGAAACAGGTATTCTTGCTTCAAAAGTAAAAAAAATTCCACTTTCTACAAATGCGAATGGTATCAAAATCAATGCAATTGATGAAGATTCTAGAGCAAATGGTTCTCGTTGGGGTGGAATTCAAACTTATTGGGAGAATGAAGCTGATAAACTCACTGGTAGCAAACCAAAATTTAGAACAATGGAATTGTCCCTTAAAAAACTTACTGGACTTTGCTATGTAACAGATGAACTTCTTCAAGATTCCGCAGCACTTGAAAATGTTATTCGTGAAGGTTTTGCAGAAGAGTTTGGATTTAAAATCGATGATGCAATTCTTGCAGGTACTGGTGCTGGACAACCACTTGGAATTCTTAATTCAGGTTCGCTTGTAAAAGTAGAAAAAGAGGCAGGACAAACTGATAAGATCACAGTAGAAAATTTGGTTAAAATGTGGTCAAGAATGTGGTCGAGATCAAGAGCAAATTCAGTATGGTATATCAATCCTGAAATCGAACCATTGCTTTATACATTGAAAGTGGGCGATAAACCTGTTTATATTCCTGCTGGCGGACTTTCTGAAGCACCATACGGAACACTCTTTGGTCGTCCTGTTGTTCCTCTTGAACAATGTTCTGCAATTGGCGAAGTGGGAGATATTATCCTTGCAGACTTCAGTCAATACATTTTAATTGATAAGGGTGGCATCAATGCAACATCATCAATTCACGTTCGTTTCCTTTATGATGAAAATGTATTTCGCTTTATTTATAGAGTTGATGGACAACCAGTTTGGAATAAAGCACTTATGCCATACAAGGGCAGTGCATCAGTAAGTCCATTTATTGCACTTGCAAAACGAAATTAAAAAAGGTAGGTAAAAATAATGAGTCAATACATTACAAATAAATCTGAAATTTTGAAAGAGTCAGGAGCAATTTTTGCTTCTGACATTAAAACCGATAACATTAAACTTGATAACTATCAATCAGCGAAAGTTATCATTGAGTCAGGCGAAGGAGATGCTGTAGAAACTACATTGTCTGTATGCATCACAAAAGATGAAGAAGAAATTGTGATTAAAGAGAAAACAATCACAATTGGAGCAAACATTGTGTCTGGCATTGATGTTGTAGCAAATGAACTTGCACACTATGATGCTACAGAATTTTATGTTAAAGTTGCGAAAGTTGCAGATAGTGTTATCACAGGCACTATTTATGCAATTCTAGCAGAACCAAGATATGCAATAGAAGATTAAAACAAGGAGAACCACATGCCAACAGTTGAAGAAATGAAAGTCTATCTAGGTATAGATGGAGATTATTTAGATTCTCTCATATTAGATTTTATAAACCTAGCACAAAACATAATTGAAAAGGTATTGAGATATCCACTTTCAGAGTTTCAAGAAATCCCTGCAACCATTAAGGAAACTGCAAAATACATTGTTTCTGCTTATTACACAAATAGAGAACAAACAAATGTAAAAGAACTTGAAAACAATGTTGCTGTTTTACTTTCGGAGTATAGGAGAAAAGAGTTTTAATGAAAGAGAATAAAGACAAGAAAGTGCAGATTTTTAGGCTTGAAACAAAGCTTGTTGACTCCTATGAACAAGTGGTAAAGATTTATATCCATAGCAAAGAAAGTGGGGGAATTTGGGCATTTGTAAGGCAATTATCAGAAAATGAAAGGTTTTCAGCAAAAGCAGTGCAAATCGAAGAAACAACACAATTTAAGATAGTGTATAATCCAAAAATAAACAACGAATTATTCATTGAATTTAATGGAAACACCTATCAAATTGTTTCAATAGATAAATACCAATTTAATCATACAGATTTGGTTATAAATGCCAATCAAGTATTGGCACCAGAGTTTGATGAGGTTATGTATGAGAACTATTGAAGCAAGGAAAAAGTGTAGAAAAGAGATAATCTCAATACTAAAAAATGCAGGTTTGAAAGAAGGGATAGGCTTGTCGGACAAGGAAATAGATGAAGCGAAAGAAACATTGTTTTGGCATGGTGTGGTTCGCAATCCAAAAGCAAGAAATAAGACAAATTATGTTGCATATTACTTTCCGACAAGCCAGTATTCAATAGTTGCAGACAATAGCGATTTTTTGAAAGAAGTTATTGTGGCAATAGACGTTTTCAGCAAAAAGAGTTTTGATAGTAAAGATAACCTTGATTTGTTGGAATTATTAGAAAATAGTTTTATTGATAATGGATACGAAGTGGAGTTTGCTGATGAAATTTTTGAGTCAGAAACTTCACTTTTTCATTATCCTTTAACACTTTACAAATTATTTAGTTAAAAGGAGCGAATATGCCAACGATAGAAAATGTGTCTCAACTTTATGAGACAGGAAACAAAAAGTTCTTTGCGGCATCAGTAACTGAAGATGGAAGCTTTGGCGAGAAAGAGTATCATGAAGGACTTATGGAAGTTGCAATTGAATTCAAATCTGAAACGACAGAAATAAATGCTGATGACAATGTTTCGTTTATTCGTCTCAACACTCAAATAACAGGGGAAGGCACAGTCAAGTTTGCAGTTCTTCCTTTTCAAGTTTATAGCAAATTTTTTGATGTTATAGAAGATAAAAACGGTGCAATTGTTATCAAAAGCAATGGAAAGTCGAAAGAAGTCGCTTTTGGATATTATTCAAGTGTGGGCGATGGCTCGGAATCTATGTTCACAATGTATAGGGCAGTGTTCTCTCTTCCAAGTTTGTCATCAATGAGTTTTGACGGGAAAACAATTAGGAACTTGACCTTAAATGTGAAAGTTTATCCATACAATTACATCAATGCTGATGACCAAGAAGAGAAGGTTACTTATACAATTTTAAACAGCAAAATCAATTCAGATATTTGGGCAGATGTGCAAGATGAAATTTATATTCCAGATTCCACTATAGGAGCATAGTATGAAGCAATATGGACTTATAAAAACAATCAAAATAGATGATGATGAAATAAAATTGTGTGGCAACGCAATGACTTTCATTTTATATAAAAGTTATTTCGGTAGAGATTTGTTGAACGATATAATCAGTTTTGCAAAGAAAAATTCTAGTCAAGCAACACTAGAAAAATTGAGAGAATTGAAAATCGAAAAGGTAGATGATATTGAATCTTTGACACCAGAGCAAACAAAGTCGGTGCTTGAAACAATAGAAGAATACAATTTTGATAGCGAGTTTATTTTGAATTTTCTGGCATCACTTATGGCGACTGCTATATATCCTGAAAAAGTGGATATAGCAGAGCTTATTATGTCAATTCCGCCATACTTTGTTTCGGACACGAAGATAATAAACGAATTACTAGAATTCTTCTCTCTGTTTATATCTCAAAAAAAAAGATAAGACCAAGTTTTCAAAACAGCAACTTTCCACAAATTGAAACTGACTTCACAACACAAATGCTCTATTGTGCTGTTAAAACGGGCGTGCAAGTTAACATTGCCGATATTGGATTAAATGTCTTTTATGATCTAGTAAATTACTCATCACAAATAGATGCCATAACACTAGCAAGAGCTGAAGGCAAGAATATAAACTACACACCACCAATGTCCATTGCTGAAATGACATTAAAAGGCAAATTAAGAGGTTAAAATGGCAAGTTGGAATGATGGTGTTTCAAAAGAACTATATAAGTATTTTGAGAGCATAAACAACTTTGGAGATTTGGCAATTCAAAGTGTTCAAGAACAGATAGATTTAGAAGTCGAAAAATTATATCAGCAATTGCAAGAAACAACACCAAGAGGTAAAACCCTTGGTCTATTAAACTCTCTTCGCAAAAGCAAAATCACAGTTAGATACAATTGGTATGGATATACAATAGAATTTGAAGGCGAGGATAGAAAAGGCGTGCCTTATCAAAAAATTGCAAACATCTTAAACTATGGTTCAAGCACTATAAGAGGAACAAGATTCATTAGTAAAGCAATCCACAATTTGAAGGGTCTTGATGACCGAATTGATGAGAGATTTAAAACAAAAATAAATAGGTAGTAGGAGGTGGGTATGGAAGTCGGTAGAAGTCTAGATGATATAGACCAAAAAGTAAAGAAACTAAACTCTTCCATAAGAGAATCTACCTCTATGGTAAGAGAACTTGATAAAGCATTAAAACTTGATCCAAATAATGCAGAAGCAATGGCCAATAAAATGAAAAATCTTCAAAATGAAGTTGGTCTTGCCACACAAAAGGTTGCTTTATTAAGGCAAAAGCAATTAGAAGCGAATAAGGCATTTCAAAATGGAGATATGACTGCAAAAGAATTTGCAAAAGTTGAACTTTCTGTTTTAAAAGCCGAGAACGAATTAAAAAAATACAATAATGAACTAGAAAAGATCTCAAACAGTTCGACAATAACCAAGATAAATAATATATCCAAGGGCTTTGATAATGTAACCACATCATTACAAAAAGCACAAAGTGCGGCAAGCACTTTTTCAAAAATTGTTTTAACATTAGTCACTTCTGCCACTGCACTTGCGACTGCTTTCACTGCAACAACGAGTAGTTTAGTGCAATCTTCAAAAGAACTAGAAGTAAATATTGAAAAATTACAATTGCAACGAAATGTATATAAACAAATTACAGGCGACGCAAACAATTATGATAATGCTTTAAATAGTTTAAAGAGTGCATTAAACAGTATCACATTAGGACAAGGCACAGCATATCTCAATATTCTCAATAGGTTGGGAGTCTCGACCACTGATTTGGAAGGCAATACAAAGAAGTTGTCTGATATCTATGATGAAGTTGTAGTAGCATTGAATGAGATGGAAAACTCTACTCTGAGGAATAATTTGGCCTATGAGTTGTTTGGAGATAGCGCTATTTCAGTTCTTGAGGTTATGCAAACGTCTCAAGAAACGATTGAAGAATTAAACGAACAGCAACTTGCACTTGGTATAACAACAGAAGAAAATGCACAAGCGGCAGTTGAACTTCAAACTACCTGGGAAGAAATAAAAACAAAATTTATGAGTGTTGGAGCAGAACTTGCCGAAAGTCTATTGCCACTACTTCAAACATTAAGTGAGTTTATAATAGAAACTATAATTCCGATTTTAACCACTGTTATAGGATGGTTTACGAGTTTAGATCCGAGAACACAAAAATTTTTAGCATTCCTATTGATGTTGATTGTTATTTTGCCAAAAGTTATTTCAATCATAACTGCAATAATAGGTGTTGTGAAAGCAATAACACTTGCAAGTTATGGGGCGGCAGGTGGTATTGGAGCAGTTTCAGCAGCAAGTATTCCACTTATTCCGATAGCATTGGCAGTTGTAGCAGTTATTTTAACATTAGCATTGTTGTTTGCCTTTCTCACTGGCAGAAGCAATGAGTTATCAGACCAATTGAACTCACAGGCAGAAATTATGGAAGGAATAACAGATTCGTATTCGGATCTTGAAAAAGATTTTGATATCAATACAACACAAATAAGTGAGAATTCAAACAGAGATAGTATAGATGTTAATGTGACCATAGATGCATACGGAGAAACTGAAATGAGTCAAGAAAATGCCGAACTTGTGGCCGACATATTGGCGCAAAGAATCAATAGGGAATTGGGTGGTAAAATATGAGAAAGTTTTGGTTAGAAAATGAATCAGGTAAGAAATGGAATCTAACCCCAAAAAATCCTTACGATAAAGATAGCAGTTTCTTTGCAGATCCTAGTGGGCTAGGAATACAAACCAAAGTAACTAGTTATGAAGTTGAGAATACTTGCTTCATAGAAGAAATAGAAACGCAAACTCAAACAATTTCTGGAAACTTATACTTTTCTAGTTATGAACACTTTACAAATTTTGTCGAATTTGTGGGAAACATTAATACAACAACGCCTTTAAAATTATATTATTCGACTGGAGGAATAAGTTTTGATTATTCACTAGAAAGCGAATGGTATAAATTAGTTTTAATAAATGAAATAGATAAAAGCGAAATTGATTATAAAACAGGTTTTTTGAAGTGCAAAGTGAAGTTTATGTGTTTATCAAGATGGAAGAAAGACAAAAAGATTGTTTTAGAATTAAATAGATATGGCGAACCGTTAGTGTATCCTTATTATTATCCATATTTTTATGGCGGGAGCAATAATCTTGCAGTGGATATAGACAATGAGGGGAATTTGCCAACAAGTTGTGTGATTAAAATTGAAGCTGTGACTGATACTCCATTTATAAGAGTTATTCAAGATGGAGAAATAAAAGACCAAGCAAAGTATAACTTAATTGTAAATGAAAACAGCTATTTATTGATAGACAGTAGTCCAGATTCGCAGGAAGCAAGTTTATACACAAAGGTTGATGACAACTATGTCAAAGAAGATGTTTATTATATCGGCGAAAAAGATTATTCATATTCAAATTTTATTACTATACCATCTGGAAAATCTACAATTGTTTTTTCTGCAACCAATACTGACTTTGGAAAAGTTACGATATCATATTCCATACAAAAGGAACTAGTGTAAAATGGTGCATTATAGAATTTATGCGAGAAATAATCTCGAATATATAGATGGTGGGGTAGTAAAAGATTATTCCATTGATTACGATATAATTTCAAACAACACTAGCACTGCATCAATTATAAATATTTCAAATGGTTTTAAGGGAGATATAATTGCTTTAATTGATGGCAGTTCTCTTGTAGAATTAGGAGTGATAACATCAATAGACAATACTGAAAAGAAAATATCATTTAAACACATGAAGGAACTTTTTAATGATACAGTGATAAATGTTTTCAAATTTACAGATTTGCTAAATTGTAAATTTGATGGGGTGCAAGGTTTAAAAGTTATACTCAATTATGCTTTTATAAATATCGTTGATGTAAAGAAAAAATTACCATTGGAAATAAGAACATTTGGAAGTGACACCAATTGTGTTTATACAACTGATGAAGATACAATTAACATACTAGATTTTATAGACTGGTTGTTTAATACTTATAACATATACCTAGACTTTTCAATAGATTTTGTCAACAATAAAATTGTGTGTACAATCATAAAAAATTCAACAGAAGGATATGTGATAAAAGACAATATTAAGTTGTCAAAACCTGAATTTGATAATAATGATATGCCAACCTATAACAAGGTTGTTTTTTATAATTCAGAGTCTGGTGTTGAAGAAGGAACATATTATTTGCTGTCAAATAACGAAGTTAGTTCTGATTTAAATGATGAAAAGAGAATTTTGCCAACACAAACAAAATATGTTTCTTGGGATGAAACAGAAGCAATCAAAGAAGGATACACAATGCAAGATAAAGCCGAGAGTGAACTGTGTGGAAATATTTATAATCATTGCATTTTATACAAATTGGCAAAGAAACAAACAATGATAAATTGCAAAAATTTTAACTACGGGGATAAGGTTACAATTGTTTATAAAGACAGAGAATATGAATCCATCTTCACAGGACTTAAATACACAATGTATGATCCGTATTATACTTGTGTTTTTGGGAAAACAAGAATTGATTTTACTGATAGAATGAAAATTTATAACGATAAAAGATATAGGAGAAAGACATAATGGGTTACATTTTGAAAGGAATAGGCGATAAAGTCACTGGCAAAAACGAAATAGTGCCGACTTTTGATGCAAAAATATATAACTTTTGTGCGCAAAGTGTTCCAGGAGTTATAGCAAGCGAAAAGAATAAATTTTCTATTTCATTGATTGATAGAGGTATTATTATAGGACCAGGACTGGCACAAGCATTTGGTTATTTTGGTGTCAGTGATGCATCAGTTCAATTTAATTTCATTATTCCATCAGGACAAACTCAATACGCAAAGGTTTATGCAGAGTTCGATTTATCTGCAAGACCACAATCATTCTCAATCAAAGTAACACCACAAAGCAACACAAATATCATCGAACTTACGCAAGATGATTTGTCTGAAATACCGGCAGGGGTTTATCAATTGCCACTATATCTCATAACATTACAAACAAATGGAACAATCTCATTTACTGATATACGAGAACTTTTAGAAAGAATATCTTATTCAAATCATAGTTTGGAATCAGACCATACATTAGAATCAGACCACTCTCTACAAGCAGATAATGCCACATTGGCGCAAAGAATTGTTTATACGACCACATTGCCATCAAGTAGTCCGCCAGTAGGAACTCTCATAATCTACAATGGTACCAGTGTTCCAGCAACTAGGTATGATAGGGTTCTATACCTTATAAGTGTATGAGGTGGATATGCCATTATATTTAGGAAGTAAGCAACTAACAAGAAACTTTATTGGTTCTTCTCCAATAAGGGAAATCTATTTCGGCAACAAAATAATAATGGGTTTTGTTGATGCAGGTTATTCTGCTGATGAAATGGTAGGAACACCGATTGATAATTCTAGTGTTTACCCAGAAATTACAGGAAGTGGTTCGAGGATAGTGGTGTCTACTAAGGATTATAATCCTGGGTATGGTTATACAAAATATTTTTGTGATTATATGGAATATACCATGATGTATTCAGGCGATATTTATGTCTTTGACAAAAATGGAAATGAACTTATAAGTGTTGTTTGCACTGATTCTTGGTCATTTGCCAAGAACGAGTGGACATTAACTTGTAAAGTGACTATGTTTGGTAAAGTTCTTATGGATGTAACGAATAAGTCAACAAATATAGATTCTGCGAACTTAAATGGCAAAATTTATTATGATACATCAAGTAAACAGTGGGTTTTTGAAAGAAATAGAAGTGTTGTGAAAAGTGATGTGGTAGAATGGCAACCGACGTATTTTCGATTAACGCCTAAAATCTGGTTTTTAATATCTACTGTGTCAAGTATGTTCTTTGATGGTAATATAGCAATAACAAAAATGAATAAAGCGGTTGGGTATCCAAATGCAAAATGAGGTGAATGAATGCAAGGTTTAGAAATTACATTGAAAAGAAATAAGCAATACGAAGCGGAAAATAGCGAAGAATTTCTAGTTATTTCTGGTGAAAACAATGCAACTAGTATACTTGTGCATTTCCCTGAAGAATATATGGATTATTCAAAAAGAGTAGATTTTAATAATGTTAGAGGCGAGAAATGGACAATAGGTTTATATACACCAGAAGATAAAACAATGGAATATGGAGATGAATTTGATAAATTAAATTTTGTATTTACATTGCCAACACAGGTCACTGTAAATGGAGAATTAAAAATTCAATTTATTGCCTATTTGTGCGATGGCAGTGAAACATTAGTGCCATTTAAAATGCTGAAACTAAAAGTTAACGAGGCTATTAATTATGCAAAGCAGTTAAGCGTGGAGAATCCAGATCTCATTGTTAAGGCTTACGAATATAGCAATCTAGCAATGGAATCTGCAAAAGCTGCAGAAAATAGTGCAAGTGAGTCTGTGGCAAGTGCTTTATCTGCACAACAAGATGCTACAAAAGCAGAACAATATGCTAAAACATGCGAAACAAAGGCTAACGAGGCTGCCTCATCTGCACAATCAAGTTTGGAACTAGTGGAAGAATCATCAGAGCTAACAAGTCAAGCACAAGAATCGGCTTCACAGGCTCAACAATCTGCCGAGCAAGCTCAACAATCAGCAAGTGAAGCAGCACAAGATGCAGAAATTGCGAATAACAATTCTCAAACAGCATTATCCAATTCAAATGATGCTGTGAATACCTCAAATAAAGCACTTGAAATAGTGGATAATTTGACACTATCGAAAGAGGTAGTAGATTGTGAGCAAGATCCAAATGTTATAATTGAAACCGACAATACTACGAAGCATAAAAACTTAAAATTTACTTTGCCAGAACCTAAGAAGGGGACTTCATATAGAAATCGTGGCGCTTGGGATAGTGGCATTCAATATTTAAATGATGAGTATTATATAGACACTGTCAGCAGATATGGGTGTACTTACTATTGTAAGGTTACAAACACAAATCAAGCACCAATAGATAGTGCAGACAATGATTATTGGGGCTTACTAGCATTGAAAGGCAATGATGCCGGCATAACAATTATTGATAATTTAGAATCAGATCATGCTGATTACGCTTTATCAGCAAAACAGGGAAATATTCTGAAAAGTAAAATAGAAGAAACTAAACAACAGATTTTAGGAAATGTAGAAACTCAATTAAATACATTAGAAAAAGTTGCTAATTCGATTAATAACGACAGTAATGTTTATCAAACAATATTGAATGCAATACAGAATGTAAAAGAAGAGATAATTTCACAAATTAATAGTGTTGAAAGTGATTTAAATTCTGATATAGATAATTTACAAAATCAAATCGATAAAATGCTGAATGGAACAACAGTATTTACATTACTAAAAGCCAATTCAATAGATGTTATATAAAGGAGATAAAATGATTTCAGTAGTTTTGAGTGCAGTTGCGAGTGTGCTTTCTGGACTCATTCTTTATTTTCTTCAACGTTATTTTAAAAAGAAAGAGAAGATAGAAGAGGAAAGGGAAAAGCAACATCATAAAAAAGATGCCTTAATAATTAAAAGTATAGAAGCGGTTGGGAAACTTACAGAAGCGAATTCAATTGCATTAAGAGATGGGAAAACGAATGGAGAAATGCATGAAGCATTAAATAATTATAAAAATGTCGAGCAGGAAATGCTCGATTTTTTAATTGAAAAATCAATAGATAAAGGAGAATAACAATGATAGAGATTATTTGTGTACCAGTGATAGTAGCACTTGTTTTTGTAATTATGGAAATTTATAAAAAATTTATTGCAAAAGAAAATAAAATTCTAATTGCAATTATACCTATTATAGGTGCAGTGCTAGGAATAGTTTTTGGTATAGTTTGCTTTTACGCAATTCCGAGTATTATTCCTGCAACTAATGTATTAACTGCCATTTTGATTGGAGGTGCTAGTGGTTTGTCTGCGACTGGATGTAATCAAATATTTAAACAATTGAAAAAATATGGTATTGAAATAAAAGAAATTAATGAGGAATCAAAAGATGAGTAATATTGATTATTTATTTTGTAAAGGTGTAATTGATCTACTTTTAAGTAAAAATTTAATAACAATTAAAGAACATAAAGAAATTGATGCATTAAATAGAAAGAAATTGACGTGTCTAAATAGTCTTATTTTTTAGAAAATTCTCTGGACTTTGATAAAAATTTGCGGTAATGTTTGTGCTAACCAAAGGAGGTACGAATGACAGTTAAAATCATCGAAAAAAAACAAGAAGAAATTCCTTGTTGTGCTTATGTAAGAGTTAGCACAAAAAAGGATGAGCAAGAACATAGTATGCTTTTACAAGAATCATATTGGTTAGAAAAACTTAAAAATTTACCAAATAGAAAATTTTGTGGGATTTATGTGGATCAAGGCATAAGTGGATACAAAGTTATTCAAAGAAAAGAATATTGCAAAATGATTGAGTTTGCTCTTGCAGGATTTATCAAAGAGATTTACACAAAAAGTATTTATAGATTTGGTAGAAATACTTATGAGGCTGTTGAAACAATACAAAAGTTACGAGAAGCAGGAGTTGCAGTAATTTTTGAAACTGAAGAAATAAACACTTTGACTTGCTCAAGCGATCTGTTATTAAAATTGAAATCAATATTCGCAGAGCAAGAATTGAAGAATATGAGTAAAAATGTTCTATTCAATGTGAGGAATAGATTCCAAAAAGGCATTGTACCCATATTTCATGTTTATGGTTATGATTTAGATGAAAATAAAAAATTTCAAATCAATCATGATCAAGCAAAAGTTGTTCAGTTTATATTTACTTTATATTTAAAAGGTTATGGGTATGATGGAGTATCTAAAGAGTTAAACAAATTAAAAATTAGAGCTCCGCAGGGAGAAATGTGGAGAGGGGGAACAATTCAAAGAATACTTACCAATCCTATTTATATTGGCAATGTGTTACTACAAAAAAGAATAACTGTTGATGGCAAATTAAAACCTAATAATGGCGATGCGGCTAAATATTTGGTAGAAAACAACCATGAACCTATTATAGATAAGGAAACATTTGATTGTGTACAACAAGAAATTCTTAAACGTAGTAAAGGAAAAGCTAATCATAGTCGCACATATTCATTAAGCAAAAAAATAATTTGTGGAAATTGTGGTAAGGTTTATAGCCATGTAATAAATAGTAGAATAGTAAATTTCGATAATGAATTATGGGTATGTTCACTTAAAAATAGATTTAATAAGAGTTATTGCTTATCAAATAATATCAGTGATACCTTGATAAAAGAAATTATTGTTGATGCTTATAATGATTATATTGACCTACCTTATGAGATAAAGACGGAAGATGAATTGCAGACTAGGAATAGAGATATTTCTATGGTGCTAGAAACACTAAAGAGGTATTATTTGGATAAATTAATAACTTATGAACAATATCAAACAGAAACTCAAAAATTAAAAAATGAACAATACGATATTGTTAAAAAGTTGAGAGATAATAAAATTATGAGTCTATACAAAAAACCAACAAAAAAAGTCTCTGCATTCTCTGATGAAATAGTATTAAATCATATAGACCACATAGAAATAGATGGCTACAAAGTTAAAATTATATTTAAAAATTCACAAGAAGTAGTTAAGGAGTTTAAATATGAACATAGAAAATACTGCAAGAACTATTAAAATAATACCTATTCAGCAAGCAAAATCGGATAAAATTCGAACAGCAATTAAAGAAAAAGTGTGTGCCTATGCTAGAGTTAGTACTGATAACGAAGATCAACTAAATAGTTATGAAACTCAATGTAAATATTATAATGAAAAATTAAGCAAAGATCCAAATATTATTTATGTTGGATTATATGCAGACCCTGGGCGAACTGGAACTAAAATGAGAATAAGAAAAGATTTTCTACGAATGATAGAAGATTGTAGAGCTGGAAAAATAACCAGGATTATAACAAAATCTGTTCAAAGATTTGCTAGGAATACTGTTGAATGTTTAAATATAGCGAGAGAATTAAGCAATAGAGGGATAACAATATATTTTGAAACTAATGGTATAGATACAGCAGATCCTGGCTCATGGCTGATATTAAGTATTATGGCGTCTATTGCTGAAGAGGAAAGTAGAACAATTTCGCATAATGTTAGTTGGGCTTATCAAAAAAAGTTTCAAAAAGGTGAATATGCTGGTGGCCAAATTTATGGATATAAAATAGAAAAGAATAAATTTGAAATTGTGCAAGATCAAGCATTGGTTGTAAAACGAATTTTTAATGAATTTATGCAGGGGAAAACATTACGTGCTATACAGATTGGGCTTGAGGCAGATGGTATTTTAAGTCCTGGCGGAAAACAAAAATGGCTTCATTCTACAATAAAATCAATTCTTCAAAATGAAAAGTATAAAGGCGATTTGATACTTCAAAAGACATATAAAGTTGATGTGCTATGTGACAGAAAAGCTAATAATGGAGAAAAACCTAAATATTTAGTTTCCAACAATCATTTACCAATTATAGAAAGGTCATTGTTTGATGCCGTTCAGGTTGAATTAAAAAACAGATTTAAAAGGAAAACTGAAGAAATTGGGTTGGGTAATTTTACATGCGAGTATGCTTTTAGCACTATAGTAGAATGTGGAGAATGTGGTCATAAATTTAGAAGGCATAGTCAGTGGAGTTTAGACCATAGCAAGAAAGTTCCAATTTGGGTATGCACTAAACATCAAAAGGAACACGATAAATGTTCAATGAAACCAATTAAGGAAGAGTGCTTGGAACAAGGATTTTTAAAGGCAATAAACAAGATTGTAGATAACAAGGAAGAGTTGTTGAATATGATAGTAAATAATGCTAGAGAAGTTATAGACCAACCTAATGTTTATACAATCAATGATTTAACAGAAAATCTATCACAAAAGCAAGAGGAGTTAGTTGTATTAAGTCAAAAGTATTCTATAAGGCCTACTGAGGAGCAACAGAATCAGGTTTCTAATTTAATAGAAGAAATACGGAGTATCCAAGAACAAATGGAAATAATAAGACAAAAGAACAATTCCATATGTATACTTGATTATAGACTTAATGAAATAAAGACAGTTCTAAAAGGGGTTTATAATACCTTCCATAAAGATATATGCAAAGCTTTACTTGAAAAAGTTGTAATTAAAGACAAGCATAGTGCAACATACGTATTTAAATGTGGCATAGCAATAGAACAAGAAATTTAACCCATTAGGACTAATCCTAATGGGTAGTTTTTTATTTTGATTTAAAAAAATTATGTGGTATAACATGTATAGCATACCTTAAATTGATTTATTATTGTTGATTTGATATTCAAAAGAAATCAAAAATTAATCAAAGTTTACAAAGAAATCAAACATAGTAAATACAAAAAAATAAGACGCTTTGAAAGAAGTCTTATTTTAAATGTTATGCAAACACAATATACAGGAAAGTTTATTAACCTCAACACAATATATAGTGCTTTTTAGTCTTTTTAAAAAAAGACATTTTGGATAGGTGATTTGGTGCTGGTGGTGGGGGTCGAACCCACATGAAGTTGCCCTCGCGGGATTTTGAGTCCCGTGCGTCTGCCATTCCGCCACACCAGCATGATTGATTAGATATGTTGCCACACTTTGATATGTTTTGTAAGCGAAAGTTTGTTTTGTGCTTCTTATACCATTATTTTGTGCTTACAATTTTTGTAAGTTATATTATTATAACTATATTACAATTTTTTAATGTTTGGTTTTTATTAATATGTTATGTCTAAGGGTGTGCATTTAAAAACGAATATTAGTTAAAAAATGCATATATATTGTAAGCGAATTTTGTTGCAACGCTTAGAGTTTAGCATATTTAGTTGATTTTTGCAAGCATTTTTTATTTATTTTTAAATTTTCGGGCATTTTCTCTTGCTTATTTTTGCGAAAGGCTATATAATAATATTGAAAAATAGGTAAAACACAATGATTTTTAAGAAATTTTTTAATCAAAATTCCGCCCTCGCCAAGAGTTATGCGGAAAAGTTTGATGTTTTGCCGTCAACTATGTACCTTATTTTGTCACGCGGGCTGGTGAGCGAGAAGGAAATTGAAGAATATCTTTCGGTTGGAAAACTTTTGGACCCATTTTTAATTAAGGGTATGAAGGAATTTTGCGAAAGAATTAAACTTGCCAAAGAGTTGGGCGATAGAATCCTCATCTTCGGCGATTACGATGTCGACGGAATAAGTGCGACGGCAATTATGCTTAAAACATTAAAAAGGTTGGAGATTGACGCCGACTTCTATCTGCCGAACCGCTATGAGGACGGCTATGGTCTTTCATGCGAGGTGATTGATAAGATTGAGAAGAAGTTTTGCCCCGACCTTATCATCACGGTGGACTGCGGAATTTCCTGCCATGACGAAGTGGAGTATTGCAAGCAAAAGGGGATTGACATCATCATTACCGACCACCATGAGATACCCGAGTTTCTGCCGGAGACCTTAGTGCTTAATGCCAAAATCAAGGGGCAGGATTATCCTTTCACCGAACTTTGCGGAACGGGTATGGCGTATAAGATTTCGGAGGCGCTCCTTGGGCAGAAAAAGGCAGAGGAGTTTTTGCCGATTGCCGCCATTGCCACCATTGCCGACATTGTTTCTTTGACCGGTGAGAATAGAAACATCGTCAAGCGCGGATTTTTGAATTTTGACAAATTGCCGATTGGGCTAAAACAACTCTTTAAAGAAAACAAGGTTTCCTTGACGAACCCGCTTTCCAGCGACATCGCCTTTAAGATTGCGCCAAAGATAAACTCGGCGGGCAGAATGGGCAAGGCGGAGGATAGTTTAAAACTTTATATGAGCGAGGATATGGTGGAGATTAGAACCTATCTTCAAAAGATAAACCGCCACAACACGCGCCGTCAGGAACTTTCTGCTATCATTATGGAGGACGCAGAAAAGGCGATAAAGAAAATGGACCTGTCGAAAACGCGTGTTATCTCTTTGGCGTCCAAAAAGTGGGACCAAGGCATACTTGGCATTGCGTGTGCGCGCCTTGTGGAGGAGTACAATCGCCCGGTCTTTTTGTTCTCGCAAGTGGGTGACGTTCTGCACGGCTCGGGGCGAAGTATTGACGACATCAACATCCACAAACTTTTGTCGTCAATGTCCGATATTTTGGAGACCTTTGGCGGGCATACCATGGCGGCGGGCTTGACGCTGAAAAGAGAAAACTATGAGGAATTTAGTAGGCGCGTGAACGCCTTTGTGTTTGAAAATATCAACGATGAGGTCTTTATTCCCATTAAATATTATGACCTCGACCTTAAACTTGAAGAGATTGACGAACGATTTTTGAATGAACTTAAACTTTTAGAGCCTTATGGGTGCGACAATCCTAAGCCAAAATTCCGCATAAATACCGAGAAACTAGAGTTAAAGCCGATGAAATATTGCCCGCAACACTGCAACATTCAAATCGGCGACTTGGAACTTGTTTACTTCAACTTTATGAAGAATTTTAACGCCCTATATTTTTCGCGATACAAGTCCTTCATCTTTGAGTTTCAAGGACAGGGCAAAAAGGGGATGGTTGCCAATTTCGACGCCGGAAGTTTCATAATTGAAAACGCAAATTCATACACTTATCCGGTGCAACTTGAGCAGTTATACTATGACCAAGTGGAAAGTTTGGACTTTTCCTACTATCCGCCAAGCGAACTTTTAAATTTTGTCGTTGGCACTGAAAAAAGCATTTATGGCACGGCGTTTGTCACCTTCGACGCCTATGAGTATGTTGCTTTTTCGCGAAATTATTCGAAGGATAACATCTTTCACATGGGCATTTATGACGAAAATCTCATCGGCTATAACAGTCTTTTATTGGCGCCTCGCGGGCGAGAGTGGGCGAAGAATTTTGAGAAAATTATCTTCCTTTCGCCGGTGCTGGATAGTGCATATTTAAGTGAAATTAAAAAGGTTTCAAATGCGGAGATATATCTTCCAACCATGACAAAAGAGGATAAAAATAGGTTTAAAAACCTAAACCTTTCGCGAGAAAATTTCGGAAAGGTGTTTAGGGCGCTTACTGCGCGTGGCGGTCAAAAGTTTTATTCTCCGGTTGACTTTTACGATGCGAAACTAAAGGGCAAGGTGACCTTTGATACCTTCTATGTAGCGTACTTAACCTTTATCGAACTTGGGCTTATTAAAAAGGACGAGGAAGGATTTTTCTGCCACAGTGAAGTAAAAAATATTAAGAGACCTCTTCAAGATTCCAAATTTTATAACAAACTGCAACTTATAATAAACTCGTGGAGTAAAAATGAGAGAAAAGATAATTGAAAATATTAAAGCGAACTTCAAACTTTCGCCACATGAGAATAAACTTATGAATGCATTGGTGGTTGAGGATATGAACCTCGACCGCCTTAATCATGTCATAGATGTTATGGCGGAATATCGTATGCAAAATGAAGTTTTAATGGGCTATCTTCTCTTTCAATTCTATAAGGTGCGCGGAAAGGAAGCAGAGGAGTATGTTAAAGAACTGACGGTGTCGCAACAAAAACTTTACGAAACCTTTAAACTTCTAAGAAACGTCAACACCATATCCAAAAGTGGAGAGGCGGAGGATATCAAGCGTATGTTTGTGGCGATTTGTCAGGATATCCGCGTGGTCATCATCAAGTTCGCCACGATTGACTATGACCTCATGCGTATAACCCTTCCAATGGAGGAGGAAACGAAGAAGTTTGTTAAAATGGTATCCGAGATTTTTTCGCCACTTGCCGAAAGTTTGGGACTTGCCAGATTTAAGTCCTCGTTTGAAGAGAACACCTTTAAACTTTTAGAGCCAAAGGCGTATAACGAACTTAAAAACAACGCGCTTATGAAAACCGACGACAATATGCGCCAAATGCAGATTGTGGAAAAGAAACTTGTGAAGATTTTAGGCGAACTTCAAATTGAGGGAGAAATTCAAAAGCGTCAAAAGCACTATTATAGTGTCTATAAGAAGATACAGAAAAAGAATATCACACTTGGCAAGGTGTATGACCTTCTCGCCATGCGCGTGCTTGTGCCGAGCGTGGAAGATTGCTACTCGGTGCTTGGCAAAATTCATGCCATATACAAACCAATCCCAGAGCGCGTGAAGGACTATATCGCAAACCCAAAGCCGAACGGCTATCAAAGTTTGCATACCACAATAATTGCCGACAACAATAGACCGCTGGAAATTCAAATTAGAACCTTTGAAATGCACAGGCACGCCGAGTATGGTATTGCGGCGCATTGGATATACAAGGAGCGAAGAAAGCAGAATAAATTCGATGCTAAATTTGCCCGCTTTAAAGAAATTTTGGAACACGCCGACGAACTTCCGCCGGAGGAATTTTTGGAGACCCTTAAAAGCGACCTTTACGGCGAGAGCATTTTTGTGCAAACACCAAAGGGGAAGGTGCTGGAACTGCCCGTGCATTCCACAATCATCGACTTTGCCTATGCCATACACAGCGAGATAGGCAACAAGTGCGTCGGTGGAAAGATAAACGGTAAACTCTATCCTATCACCACCGAACTTAAAAACGGCGACACGGTGGAGATTATCACCAACCAAAACAGCAAGGGTCCGTCGCGTGATTGGCTTAAACACGTTAAGACCTCCTCGGCGCGCTCAAAAATTCGCACCTTCTTCAAGAGTGAGTTCAAGGAAGAAAATACGCGCATTGGTAAAAATATCTTTGAGCAAGCGTTGAAGGCGAAAAATTTAAATATCTCCAAGGTGGAGAAGGAAAGATTTTTAGATGAAATCGCCTCCTCGCTTATGATGGAAACGCCGGAGATGTTATACGCCGAAATCGGAGGCGGAACGCTTCAAGTGACATCGGTCATCGGCAGGCTGACAAATTTATATTACAAAGAAAAGGCGAAAGAGGTCACCGAAGAGAAGGTTATTGAGGTTAAAAAGGATAAGGACGGCGTGCTTGTCGACGGCGACAGCGGACTACTTATTCGTTTCGCCGGCTGTTGTTCGCCGGTTATGGGTGATGAGATTATCGGCTACATTTCGCGCGGACGCGGAGTGACCATACATAGAAAGGAATGCCCGAACATCAAATACCTTGAAAGCGAGAGGCTGATTTCCGCCAAGTGGGAGCAAAACGCCGGCTCGAAATTTTATGCGACAATCAAAGTTGTATCGAGCGACGATAAGACGAGCGATTATATCAACAACGTGGCGCGCAATTTGAAACTTAATCTTAAAGGCTTTTCCTTTAAAAGGGTGAAAAATGACGTCATTTTTGATATTGTGGTTGAGGTTAGCAATAAGGACGAAATTGACAGCGCGATAAGAACATTTGAAAGCGTGAAGGGTGTGGAAAAAGTGTATAGGAGTGAGTGATGAAGATTGTTTGCCAGAGTGAAACTTTTCAAAATGATATGCAGGACCTTGTCAATTTTTTTGACCCGGAAGATGCTTTTCCTTTTTCCATATATCACAGCGATATAGTTCTGGATAGCACGCTGACCAGTAAAATTGAAGTGACGGCGAACGGCGAAAAGAAGGAGTATGTGAAATTTTTCAACATACCGGTGGGACTGAGCGCGCTGAGAGAGAAAAGTGTGGTGAAAAGTTTTTTCAAAAACCACCTCTACCAAGTGCTAAGTTCGCTGACGAAAAAAGTGTTGCCGTGGGGGTCGCTCACCGGCGTTAGGCCATGTAAGTTTATGCGAGAAATGGTGGAGCGCGGGGAAATTAAGGAGCATATTGTGCCGGAAGTTCTCATGAAGGAGTACTTCGTCAGCGAAGATAAGGCAAAACTCGTCTATGAAATTATGAAGCACCAAAAGTGCATAATCAAAAACGACAAACTTGTCGACCTATTCATCAACATTCCAATTTGCCCAACGCGGTGCAACTATTGCTCCTTCATCTCAAACGAACTATGTAAAGTGGCGGGCAAAGTGGAAGCGTATTTAGACTGTCTTTTAAAGGAACTAAGTGCGGTTAAAAATTTGATTGCGGAAAAGTCTTATATTGTGCGCACGATTTACATCGGAGGAGGAACGCCAACGGTGCTGACCGCAAAGCAACTCGACAGGCTCCTTGGCGAAATTAATTATCCGGTTAGTGAGTTTACCGTCGAGTGCGGGCGTGCGGACACTATAACGCGGGAAAAATTAGAGGTTTTAAAGAAACATAACGTCAACCGAATTTCGATCAATCCGCAGACCTTTTGTGAAAGCACGCTGAAAAGGATAGGCAGAAAACAGACCAACAAGCAGATATTTGAGGCGTATATGCTGGCAATGGAGTACGACTTTATCGTCAATATGGATATGATTGCGGGGCTTCCGGGCGAGAAATTGGGTATCTTTAAACGCTCGATAAACACGCTCTTAGAACTTTCACCGCAGAATATCACCGTTCACACCTTAACAATAAAGAACGGCGCGCCGCTCAAAGAGGACAAGTCTCAGGTCTTTGAGCGTGATGTGCCGAAAATGGTCGATTACGCTGAAAAGGTTTTGCAAGAAAATGGATATAAACCATATTACATCTATCGCCAAAAGCACCAAATTGGTGGGCTGGAAAATGTGGGATATTTTAGAGATGGTCATGTGTGCATCTTTAATATCGACAGCATGGAGGACGTTTCGTCGATAATCGGCGTCGGTGCTGGTGCGATAAGTAAGCGTGTATATAACCTAGAAAATCGGCTGGAGCGTCAGCCGAATTGCAAGTTTATAGAGGACTACATCTCGCGCATTGATGAGATGGTGGAGAAGAAAATAAAATTCTTTTCATAGAAAATGGTGTTTGAAGAAACAAAATTTGTCATTCTAAAAAATTTGTTCAAAATATGTGCTATTAAAAATTTTAAAATGTATGTCAAGTGGTGAAAATTGCAAAAAATGCACTTTTTATCACTTTTTTTCTAAAATTTTGACGAATTTCAGCGGTTTTTTGATTTTTATAGGTTTTTAAAATTAAAATTAATTGCTACTTTTAGGTGAAAAATTTAGAAAAAAAATAAATTTTATAGCAAAAAAATGATAATTCTTTTCACAATAAAATTTAGACAAAAAGAGTGGAAAAAATCCTCTTTTTGTTATTTTTTTTAACGGCTTTTAGGGTATGTTTGAAATATCATATTTATAACGAGGGCGAAATGGAAATAATTATTGAATATGTCTTAATTCAAAATATTCTAGTCGATATGATGATATTCAAAACTACGGCTGCTATTTTAAAAATTAAAGGAAGGTTCTTCTTTTTGATATCGGTGTTCGCGTCAGTGTTTGCGCTAATTCTACCGCTGTTTCATATAAACGGCGCGCCGGCATTTTTAATTAAAATATGCTCTGGCGTGCTACTTGTTAACCTCGCTTTCAAATTTTCCTCGTTTAAATCGCTTGTAAAAATTTTCCTAGTTTTTCTTCTTACCACCTTTCTTTACGGTGGGGTTGCGAGTTTTATCACGCAAACCTTTGGCGAAGTGACGACGCTTGTTACCTTAGCTGTTGTTACAATTTCCTACTTTGTTGTGAGTTATCTTATAAAGTTTCTTTCTAAGCGAAAAGCAGTCCAAAATCTATGTTATGATGTTGAACTGGAAGTTGAAGGTAAGCGTGTCAGGTGCAGGGGGTTTTTAGATACCGGCAATTTTTTAGTTGACCCGCTGACCAATAGACCTGTTTCAATAATTGATTTAAGTCTTTTCAGTAAAATTTTTGGACAGGAAAAGACGATTGAACTATTGACAAAAAAGGTGGATGTTTCAAAGTTTGCGTCGGGGCATTTTATTAAGATTGACACGGTTGGCAAAGGTGACAAAGTTTTGGCATTTGAAATTGATAGGATGTTGTTGAGTGGAAAGGAGATTGTTGACAAACCTATGCTGGCGTTAAGTTATAAAAATTTCTCGTCATATGAAATGATTTTGAATAGTTCTTTTGTTTAATTGTTTGCACGGCTAAAATATTAAAATTTGTAAAATAGGCCAAAAATTAGAAAAAAATTAGAAAAAAGTGAAAAAAATCGCGTTTTTTGGAGGTTTTTATGACGATTTTAGAAAAAATCAAATTATTTTTATTTAAACTAATTCATAGAGAGGAGTGGCGAGAAGCGCAAAATTTTGTCTTTTATATCAATGGCAAAGAGGCGCTTCCAGAACCGCTTGACAGCGAGGAGGAACTTGTGCTTTTGGAAGAGATAGCGCGGGGAAGTACGGTGGCGCGCGATAGACTCATTGAGCACAACATTAGGCTTGTGGTGTATATCGCGAAAAAGTTTGATAACAGCGGTATGGAACTTGACGACCTAATCTCTATCGGTGCGATTGGGCTAATCAAAGCGGTGAAAACCTATAGTTTAGATAAAAACATCAAACTTGCCACATATGCCAGCCGTTGTATTGAAAATGAAATTTTGATGCAATTAAGAAAGAACACGCGAATCAAAAACGAGGTCAGTCTCGACGAACCTCTCTCGTCAGACGGCGAAGGGAACGAACTACTCCTTGCGGACATCATTCCGGTAGAGGAGGATAGTGTGTCTAAGGGCGTGGAGACAAGTTCGGACAAGCAAATTCTTTTCAACGTGATAAGAAAGTTGGACGTGCGCGAGCAGAAGATTATGATATATCGTTTCGGTTTGAACGGCGAGGAGGAAAAGACGCAAAAGGAAGTGGCTGACATGATGGGGATAAGTCAAAGTTACATCTCGCGCATTGAAAAGAAGATATTAAATAAGATAAAGCGGAAACTTGAAAAGGAAGAAATTATTTAGATTTAGTTAGTTTATTTAAAAGTGGGTTGGGCAATAGTTTAAAATGGCAAGTTGGTAAATTCAAAATGTTAAGTTGGATGATTTAAAGTGGTGATTTGTGAGGTGTAGAATTGCAGGAAGTGAGAATAATGAAGTTGTAAGTGGAATGATTTAAAGTTGGTGGAAAAAATAATTTATTATGCTCACGCTAAAAGAAGAGAGTTAAAGCGAGGCGATAAAACGATATAATTTTATGACGCTTAAAATTGCAAGGAGAAAAAAATTCGGGAATTTTAAAATAACGAAAAATTATATAGTTAAATTAAAAATATGGATACGCTTTGACAAATTGAGGGAAAGGTGGTATAATAAGCGCGCGAGGTGAAAAATGAAAAAACAAAAAGAAGAATTGATAAACAAAGATATGACCATTGGCGAGGTGCTGGAAATCGACGACAATTTGGCAGACGTCTTTATGGGCTTTGGTATGCACTGCATTTCTTGCCCTGTCAGCCAAATGGAAACGGTGGAAGAGGCGTGCCTTGTGCATGGGCTGGAATGTGACTTTGTTTTGAAAAAACTAAATGAGAATGTGAAGAAAAAATCAAAATAATTTAAACTTTCAAGTGATTTAAAATTTAATACTCAAAAATTCTAATTCCAATAAAAATCAAAAAACGACAAAAAAATCGCAAAAAATCACAAAAATTGCGATTTTTTCTTTATTTTTTATAAATTTTGCTTATTTTGGTGTTTTTATTTTATAATTTTATTATTGTTCAATTTAAATGTTAAAAAATTAATTCTGTTCGTTTTAATCTATCTTTTCCTTTTTGCAAAAAGTGTCTAATTTTGTTATATAATTCTAAAAATTCAATCACAACATAACTATATATCAAGGAGTTTTGTTGTGGAAAATATTTCAAAAAAGGTCATTTCGATAAGTGATAAAAAGTGCGTGGGATATGTGCTTAAACCATATATAGATTTCAAATTTTTGAAAAAGACGGGGTATATTGTTGTTGACGAGGAAAGCGAGCAGGAGTATTTTCTTTCCTATTCGAATATTAAGAAAATAGATGACTGCGTGCTTATTGAAAGTGCGGGGCTTTTGGAGTATGTGGGCGAAAGTGGTGAGTTTAGAAAGAAGGTGCTTTCGGTGAGTGGCGAGGATTTTGGGCGAGTTAAGGAATATGTTTTTCAGCGCCGTTTGTTAAAAAAGATAGTTACTGATAGGTGCGAGATAAGCGCTCGATTTATCTCTGATGTTGGCGAAGATATCCTCTTTTTGTCCTTTCAAAAAAAGAAGAAGAGTTTTCCTAGAGCAAAGAAGGAGGATATGATTGTGAAAATAATGGAAGAAAAGGTGGGGGATAAAAGAGAAGTGACGCTTCCGGCTGTTGTCAATCTTTCACCAACGTACTATATAAACAAGGTGGCGTTTAAAACCCTTTTGGGGCAAAATAATGAGGTGGTGGTCAAGGAAGGCGCTAAAATTACTAAGCAGATTTTTGAAAAAGCAAAAAGGCATAACCGCGTCAACGAACTGTTTTTTATCATTAAATAAAACGGCTAAGGTTAGTAATATTTGAAACTAGCAGAATAAACACCAAAAGGGAGTTATACTTTTCACTAGCAAAGCTACTTTTTAATCAGTTTGAAAAATTACAGACTAAGGTCAGGTGGTTGGTATTAGAAAATCTTTAAAATCAAAAAATAACAAAAAACGCCATAAAAATGTAAAAAAATTGAAAAATGTCCTATTTTTTTTGATTTTTGCTAGATTTTTCGACAAAAAAGAATTTTTAAAGGGGATAAAAATTAAGTAAAACAATTTGAAATAATTTAAATTTTTTGAACAAATTTTAGTGACTAAAAATGCGAAGGTTTGCTCATAAAAATGGGCGGTTGAAATTTATAAAATCTATGCGATTAAATTTTATAAAAATTTTCGCGTTTTTTATTTTATTTATTTGTATTTTTGATTTAATTTGTAGTATCATAAATATATAAATTTGTCGCTAAAAGGGGAGAAACATGGTAAGATTAATTCCGAGAAAAACTAAGGTTAAGTTTGAATTTTTCCGAGGAGTGACGGGGCTTGATGTTTTACTTGGCGCCATTTTTCTTGCGATAGCAATTGTTCTCTTCACGGCAAACTTTCCGTATCACGCGTGGATTGGCCTTGCGTGGGTGATTGTGGCGGTTTCTTTGTTTTTTAAATTTGCCGACGATGTTAGGTTCTACACAACGCTGGTTTACCTTTTGAAGTTTTCGGTGCAGAAGAAAAAATTTGTGAACGATAGCGAAAATAAAAAAGGCGATATAAACACCATTTTGCCTTACAACGGCGTGGTGCAAGATAGATACATAGACTTTGGTATATATTACGGCATGGTGCTTGAGGTGCAACCAATGTTCTTCACCCTCTTGACCGAAAATTTTCAGGACAATGTTATTGAAAGTTTCGCCAATGCGCTTAGGCGTTTGAATAACGACCAAACTTGCTCCATTGTGAAAATCAGAAAGCCGATGGTGCTGGATAACTATATCTACAACGAAAATAAGAAATACGACACGCTTTACGATATGCAGTATGACGGGCAGATAACCGAGGCGGAGATTGACGCGCGTGCGCCAATTTTTGAGGAGAGGGTGTCTTACTTTGAGTTCATCAATCGCCAACAAAAAATTTATAAGGATTATTTCTACATCGTTGTTTATGACCGCGATAGAGAACTGCTTGAAAACACCGTAAGTGGTATGATGACGGCGCTGGCAACCTCGCTTAACCCGATTACTTCCAAAATCTTAACCGGCAAGGACCTCTATGTCTTTTTAAAAGCCAACCTTGGCAAGGAATTTGACGAAAGAGATTTGGATATCATGCCTTTTAATAGGTATAAAGATTGGATAAAGCCGTCTAAAATCAAATTTAATATCGCCAAATTCTACGTGGATAAGGACTGCTACCGAGTGTATAACCTTATTGATTATCCTATTCAAGTGGGGAACGCTTGGGCGGCGTCTTTCTTCCTTTTAGATAGAACAAAGGTGGTTATGAAGTTTAACCCTATGCCGAGAATGGAGAGCGAAAAGCAGATTGATAAGGCTATCATGGAAATGGAGTCGAAACTTAATAAGGCGGGCAGAAGTTCCACTCAGATTGACTATCAAACGCACCTAGACACCTTAAAAGAATTGCTGGTAAGTTTGAAAAACAATAACCAACAACTTTATAATGTCAACACCTATATCGTCAGCGAAGAGTCGGCAAAAAAAGATGTCCGCGCCATGCTTAAACAGCAGGGCTTTAAGTATAGCGAGATGTTTTCGCGTCAGATTGAGGGCTTTATATCCTCGAACATCTCTCGACTTGACACCATGAATTCCACCAAGCGCGGAATACCGACCACCACGCTTGCGGCGTCCTTCCCATTTATTTCCAATTCCTTGCAAGATGTCAACGGAATGTATTTGGGTGACAATGAGTACCCGGTGTTTGTGGACTTCTTTAAGCGCGACCGCGAAAGAGTTAACTCCAACATGATGGTCATCGGAAAATCTGGTTCCGGCAAAAGTTACGCCACAAAGACGCTTTTAACAAATCTCGCAGCGGATAACTGCAAAATCTTCATTCTCGACCCAGAAAACGAATATAAAACGCTCACCAAAAACTTGGGTGGCAAGTTTATTGACGTCGGCTCGTCGCTACAGGGTATTATCAACCCGTTCCATATCATAACTTCCTTGGACGCTTCCGAGGACGAGAAGGTGGAGTATGATGAGTACGGCGAGGTTGTGGAAAAGGAAATTGTGGAGAATGTCGACGACTCCTTCTCGCAACACCTTCAGTTTCTAGAGCAGTTTTTTAGAGTGATACTTGAAGGTATCAACTCGGACGCGTTCGAGGTTTTGAACTCGCTTATTATAGATATGTATAAGGAAAAGGGAATCGACTATAAGACCAACCTCTCTAAGTTTAAGCCGGAAGATTATCCCGTTTTTGACGATTTGTATAACCTTGTGCTTAAACGCCTTAAAACGGCAAAGGACGATTTCTCCATTAGAAACCTGATGACGGTGGAAACGTATATCAAAAAATTTGCCACCGGCGGAAGAAACAGTAAACTTTGGAATGGTCCAACCTCCATTGAAACCAACGAAAATTTCGTCACTTTCAACTTCCAATCGCTTGTTGCAAGTAATAACCCAACCATAACTAACGCGCAGATGTTACTTGTGTTTAGGTACCTAAACAACGAAATTATTAATAATAAGGACTTCAACGCCAAGTACCATAAAAATAGAAAGGTCATTGTTGCCGTCGACGAGGCGCATATCTTTATCAATCCAAAATACCCTATCGCGCTTGACTTCATGGCGCAAATGGCTAAGCGTATCAGAAAATACGGCGGAATGCAGATTGTCATCACGCAGAACCTTGCCGACTTTATCGGTACCGACGAAATTAAGAGGCAGTCCACCGCGGTTATCAACGCCTGCCAATATTCCATGATTTTCTCGCTGGCGCCGAACGATGTGAACGACCTCACCGAACTATACAAAAAATCGGGCGGTATTAACGAAGAAGAGCAAAACTCGATCGTCACCGCAGGCGTTGGTCAAGCCTTCTTAATCACTGGGCCAACTTCAAGAACAACCGTGCAAATAGTGGCAAATGACTATGTGAAGCAACTCTTTGGCGGTTAATGAAACTTTGCACCTTTTAAAATTTGCAAACGTATTTTAGAAAAGGCAAAATTTAAAATGGGCAAATTAAGATACGAAAACCTTAGGAAGGATTGAAGGGAGGAGTATGACAAAACTTTGCAAAAACCTCATATTAAGTGTTTTTACTGCAATCGCATTTTTGTTTGCAGGACTTTTTATTGTGGGCTGTAACAGTGTTGACTACTCAAATGTTTCCATTATGAGCGATGTATCTTCCGTGCAACTTGAAAAGGGCGAACAAGAAACGATAAGATTTACCATTGAAAATGCCAACAGTTCCTTTTATAAGGTTTTGAAATTTTCGGTGGATAATGATAGCGTCGTGCAAATTGCAAGCGTCGATTATGACGATAACATTGCCACTGTCACCATCAACGCTCTTTCGGGCGGTAGCGTCAACATGACGGCTATGACCGAAGAGGGATATAAGTGGACAAGTGTGAGAGTTGATGTTATCGAGCATTCCTCAACTATGGAATATGAGAATGTGCCGTTCTATCTCACCGTGGCAAACGCTAACGAAAGCGCAACTCCGCTTAGTTTATCGAGCGATTATTATCATTTTTCTCCGAATACCACCGACAAGGCGGTTACTTTCTATTACCTTTATCAAGAGAATGAGTACGACAATGACGATATTTCGTCTATGCGCTTTAACGCCTTTGGCGAGGGGGCAATTTTTGACACTTCCGACGTCAATAATATCGTTATGCCGAACGAAATGGTCACGGAATTTGAGGGCGAGAATACTCGAACATTCGACATAAACGCGCTGAGGTTTGACAGTGCCATAGTCACGAATGGCGTGCTGGAACTTAGGCGAGATGACGAGTTGGTGGCAACGAGTGATGAAAGTAGCGACCTCTACAACTTTAGGCTTGCCGAGGCGCTGATTGAAAATAGGTTTAACATTATCGCTTTTTATAACTATTCTATATATGCAAACGAAACATTGCCGGTTAAAAACTATCTTCATATGACGCACGAAGTGCAAATTTATCAAAATTTGGGTGTAGAGATTTTCGGCGGTTACTTAAAAACTGCGGAAAATGGCACTAAAACTGTCGATTTGACCACGGAGGTTGATGTTGAGAATGGCATAAAACTGCTTCCAAATAATTCGCAGTACGATACATATATCTTAAAAGTTACTTCTCTGGTTGCCGTGGATAATCTTTTGTATGATGTTTATGATTTAGGCGAAAACCTTTCAGTAAGCGTTTACAGCGAACTTCCGGACGATATCGGCGTGCTAGATGCCGGCGGGGCAAGCGAAAACTCGTTCTATGTTTTTGTGAACACCTCTGCTTTTAGTAATAGGGCGCAAACTTTCGGGCTGTACCTAAGATATTCGGGCATGGAAGGCGTCAGCGATGACAACGTCAACTTTAATCACAATATAAATGTTGATATGAACCTTGTGCCGACGGAAATTCTTTTGAATGGCGTCAGCGCGTCGCTATTTACTTCGCCGGAAAACCGCCTTATGATTTATAACTACTATCGCTACCCAGATTTCGGTTGGCGCGAATTAAACATCACGCTTTCCTCAGGGCTTGACGCCACTCCGGCATTCAGTTACCTAACATTCACTTATGACGACCAACTTATTGACATCAAACAAGGCGAAAATGGTGTTGTAGATAGTGGTATGCAAATGTTCGATATAACCACAAGTTTCTTTTATAGAGGGCATGAGGGGACGAACGCCAACAGCGATATGTTCACCATTGAGGCTTTCTATGTGGTTGGCGAAAACGAGGTGATTTCTACCTCTTGCAACGTCTATTTCGACCTTGTTGAAGGCGCAAGAGTCATCACGCGTGATTCGCGCTATGGAGATAATAACGGCGAGCGCATCTATATAGATATGCAAGCGAGTGGTGCGGTAAGTTTGGGCGACTACCTTCACACCACAAGCCCGTTCCAAGGCGTAACCGTGGCGCATGTGTCGGGCGACGATGTTGTTTCCTTCAATGTGGGCGAAGAGTGTTGCGTGGAAAATGTGGACGAAGGGTATTATGTTTTAAACCTATCCGTCAATCCGATAAGGACGGGAGTGGGTATGTATCGAGTTACCCTTGATAATAACGTCTTCCAAAATATCACCATAGAGGTTATCAACACTTTAAAGGCGGACAATTTTGGGCTGGAAATCACCTCGTTAGATAATGTGGGGTATTATGAGTACAAGCAGACGAATTTCGACGAAAATGACGAGAGGTTTGATAACACCTTGCAACTTGAAATTTTAAATAGCACTATGCATGGTACGAATGGTTACGATATCATCTATGACAGCGAAGTTGGCGTGAGGCTATATGGCAATATATCCTCTGTGGAAGTTAATAATGATAATGACAATGTGGTGAGTGTGACGCCAAATGGCACAACAAACTATGTGCTTTCTACTGTCACAAATGGCGAAGATTACATTACCCTTACGGCAACCGGGGATATGGTAGATTCGCTGTTAAACAAACAAGAAACAAGTTTAAATTATTACATCGAGGCGAAGTCCTATTCCCTTCTCGATGAATTTTACCTTATGAACGAGGGTAGATACGCCGTTGACAACGTTGTTTACTATGGGCATGGGCAAAGTTCCAGCCTTCCAAGCGAATCGACAAGCGTGCAGTTTGATATCTATGCGGAAAATCAAGAGGCGTTTGGTTTTTATAAATATAAGTTGAGTGACAGCCTTATAGAGGATATAATTGCCGGCGATGTTGAATCGACTTACTCTATAGAGCAGATTGCCGCCGACATTCTTTCTGCCATCGCGCAAGGAGATACGGAACTTACCGACACTCCGACGATAACGCTTAATGTGGGCGAGCGTTATGTGGTTTCCGAACTAGAATATGCGCCTTATGACCCTAGTTACATCTATTTCTATGCTGACGCCAACTCCAGCGCGTTCACAACTTCCGCCGAGGCGACACTTACAGTGACAGGCGGGGGTGTGACAGCCACTTACACCATATATTTTGCCTTTGATAACGGCATAATTTTTGATATCGACGATATCTCTTCCACCTTCGACTTTGGAGGCGTGCAATTCGAGGTTAATATAGCCTTCACAAATCAATATCGACTTGCGGGCGAATATGGCGCGCAAGGACGCTTCGATTTTAACACCCTCACCTACACTCACACCGCGGCGAGAAGTGGCGACTTTGTTCTTCATGCATACCTTAGGCAGAGAAACTACACCGAAATGCAATACGACGCTCGAATTGTGACCTCGGAGTATATCCAAGTGGATAGAATCAGCACCGCTTCTAGCATTGACGAAATTGTTTTCACCAACGGGCATTTTAGTGAGTCCTTCGTTATTTTAATCAATCCAACAACGGCAACGAACGCAACTTTAAGAGCGCAATTTGTGGCGGATAACCTAACTTCAAGCGGGCTTGTTACCACGAACATCATTGAACAAGATAACGGCGTCTATCTTGCCGAAGTGTCTATTGAAGATTACTACGAGGCGCATAGCGCAACAATCAACACCGAGGAATCGGCGCTATCTGGCACGCTTTATATCTTCCCAGAGGAGTGGGGTGATGATTATTCGGGGCTAGAAAAAACACCAATTAGAATTGAAGTGTCATATCGAAACGGCACGGAGGCGAATAGGTATATCCTAGACTCGCCAGATGATGTGCTTGGAATAAACAATAACCATGAAACTTTGTCGAGTCACTATGAAATAAGAACCACAATCGATATGTCAACAGTTAGTGGCGAGGCTATCGGCTTTGTGAACGGCGAACTTGTGGGCTTCTCTGGATCAATTGTTGGAACAACCTCGCAAGCAAGCATAACCAACATCAACATCTCGCTTGATAACACTTCAAATGGCACCTTTGTGGGGCGAAATGTTAATAATTATTACTATCTTGGACTATTTGCGCAGATTAATTATGATGCATACATTAAAAATGTTACAATATCGGGTACGATTAACGTTGTAACCAGCACGAACAATTCGAACTATTATATCGGGCTTGTTACCGGCGTGAACTATGGCAGACTTTCCAATGTCAGCGCTTTAGTTTCGGGCGAATCTAGCGTTCTTATTGCTAACAACGGCGAGTATGCTATCGGCGCGCTTTCGGGCGAAAATGGCGTAACTTCTTATATGGACGGCGCAGAAACTGTCTACCGCGTGGGTGAAATTTTACAAAACTTCAATGTGTATGTGGAAAGCGATGAAGAAATTTCTTCCGTTCACACCATAACTGACCATCAAGGCGAGTTCGCTGGGCAGTCGCCGAAAAATATGGCAAATTATAGATATCCGCTGGAAATTGCCCTTGACGGCACAAGCACTTCGGCAAGAATTTATGCCGGCGGTGTGGTTGGGCGAAGTGTGGGTGATGTGTACAGAATAGATAACAGTACGCTAAATGTTTACGGCTACTCTTCCTATTCGTCTTACGCCAACATTGAAATTACGCGAGAGACGGGTGCGTATGCGGGCACAATTTACGCCGGTGGCGCCATAGGATATCTTGCGCCACATGAGCGCATCACATCTTCCTTGATTAACACCCCTGAGAATAGTGCCAACTTCACCGTTAACGAAAATCCTATTGAGTTCGCCTCTAATGCAACGCCAAGAGCGACGATATACAACCTACTCGTGGGCGGAGAAGTCAACAATCAAGTTTCCACGGCAAACGAGGCTGTGGGCGGAATTGTCGGGTATGTGAACGGCAGTGACAACCACCACGCCTACCTTCTTTCGAATACCTCGCGCGCCTTTGTGAGAGGGTACGAGAATGTGGGCGGTATTGTCGGCTATGAAAGTGGTTCAAATGTCTTCTATCTTCTTCATGATTCGGACAAGGACGGCGAGTATGTAGTTGTAGATAACGCGCGCGTTGTGCTAGAAAACACCGTAAACAGCATTGAGGCGGTTGATGAGGGCGCAAGCAGAACGACGCTAGAAAGTTCGATGATGATTTTGTATGGCAACATTGAAAAACTTGCGCGCGTTGCAGATGATGACACTTTCACCAAAAATCTTGTTGTTGCTATCGGCAATGCTTATGACAACGGCAGAGATTATCGACCTACCTCTAGCGGTGTTCAGATTAATTATGCAGAATTTGAAGTTATTTCCTATTTAGAAAGAACATATATAGAAAACGGAACGATAAGTAGGCAAGACACTTCAACCTCAAACTACTATGGCGACTATTTGGTGATAAATGGCATAAACGGCGACACTGCTAGGGAAAGTTTGGCTTTTAATAGAGTCAACGTCAACCTTGGGCTGAGAGATAGTAATTTCGTCATGACCTCCGACACCGGCACTGACAATGTGTTTATTATGTTCAACTTTAACGCCACACTTTTAGACGACGCGGAGGGCGTGGCACAGGACTATATCGACGAGGCTGGCATCAACAAATTTTCGCCAAACTCGGCGCTCTATCCTTTTGCTATCAACACGCGTGACGCTCAAATTATGTCCGCCTCCACCAACCTTTTGCGCGTTGACGCCGACGGCAGTTTGACCACATATTCAAATGGTCAGGCGGTTATCACGTTGCAATCGATACTAAATGCTCAAACATCGCTTAGTATCTACCTTTACATCATTGATTACATGGATATTTCGTCCACTCGGTCAATCTTCTATTCGTCAGACACCCTTGACGGCACAAATATCATTGACGGCACAAGCATAACTGTTTATGGCACAAGACAGACAACTGTCTATGCCGTGCCTTCTTACGCTCTTTCCGCCGGTCTTTCCTACGAACTTGCTAATGGCGAGCGTAGAGAGGTGAAAATAAGCTCGGACGGCACACTTACACTTAATAATGTTAGTATGCGACTTAACACTAATGATGATGTGACTATCAGCGCTTACAGTGAAAATCCGCAATACACAAACGCAAATGTTATGGGTCAAAGCATTCTTTTCACCGGCAATGGGCAAGACGTGCAGGGCACAGATAGTTATACTTTAAATTCCTATTTGGAAACCGAGGTGAACGGCGCGACTTACAGGTACGCAGTGGGAGCGTCGAAACTAGATGAGGGCGAGGGCGTTGATGTTGATGTTCGATATCGCGACACGGCAACAAATATCAGCCTCTCATCGGATATTATCTCCATTAAGTCTAACGATGTGCGCTCGCAAGATGTCCATGTGACTTCGCGAAATGACGAGTTTGTCTATTATGAAATCGTCTTTGATGACGGCAACACAGAAAGAATTATTCAATCGCGAATGAGCACCGCTTGGGCGGAGGGCGTAAGTGAAAGCGAGTACGATAGTTACGTTGCTGAGTATCTTGGTTATATGAACACCTTTACAAATAACGACCTTTTCTATTTGGTGTTCGAAAAAGAGGGGAATTTTGACGGCGACAATGTTATCTATGACAACGATTTAAGGTATTCCATAAGCGTCAATAAAGAGAGCTCTGCTTATCAAAATAGGGCGCGCGCAAATATCTACGGCACCTACTACATCACCTTTTACGCCAACGAACTATATGACGGCGTAAGTGCGCGCATGATGTTGTTCCTAAGCGAGGCGGAGATAAGCCAAGTTCAGGCAACAAACTATTCTGATATGAACGACATGAGTATGCGCGATGACTATATTATCCCGTCGCAGTATGGACTACTTGAAATTAATATCGCGCCGTCCGATGCCGAGTTTAACACCTTTACAATTAGAAACGATGATATAAATTATGCGGAAGGTGCGAATCTTGCAGATTTTACCTTTGTTTATCGAAGCACCACCGACGGCGTTGTGCGCTATTTAACCGACATCAATTTTGGCGCAACCTTAAATGGTGACATCTCTTTCACTTATGAAGATTACGTTGCTTACCTTGAAGCGCGGGGCGAGAAGTACGACGGCAAGGTCTACATTCGCTACCTCTTAGGTTCGCTTGGTGTGGAGGACGAAATGCCTATCCGCTTTAACATTGAGGTGACCAATCTTAGCGGTGGGGTGAGAACAGAAACTGTTGACTTAACAACTAAACTTGAAAATTATGCTCACCTATCCTTTGACGATAGAGAGGAAAGTGATACCTACTTCGTTGCGCGCGGGCTTGACTATAATATGACGCTTGACTATTACGGTTTTTGGCTTGACGATATCTCAGTTACCCTTTCAAACACTTCCTATGCTTCGCTTGAAAGAAACGGCAGTTCGCTTGTTTTAAATATCACCGACAGCGTGATTGTGCCAACCGACGAGGTGGGTTATAGGCTTAACATCTATGTCAATGCAAGGCGTGAGTCGAACAATGTTGTTATCGAATATTCCGAAATCCTCACCGTCTACATCATGGAATTCGTGTTTAACTATCAATATGTTGAGGGCGAAAATGCCGACCTTGTGCGCGGTATGGAAAATGGTGTGATAAGCACCGCTGTTGGCAACGCTTATTCCTTGGAGGCGGATATTTGGGACTTCCTAGAGTATGACGACACGAACAATTCAGTTATTAGAAATGTTCAAGAGTTTATAAATTCCTTAACAAGAAATGTCACCTTCCAAATCTACGATTCTTCTACAAACAGAGACGGCGTGGTGCTTGGCAGTGGCGTGACGCTTAGAAGTGACTATTACTATATTAACGGGCTGGTGTTCACAGGTATAAGTTTGTACGAGCCAGAACAAGACATCTATCATTTTTCCATGAGTGGCTACTTTGTTCAGCAGAACGGGTTATATGTTGTGGCAACGGAAACTACGCCTAATAGGCAAGAGATTTACACCGAATTTGCCTTCCACATACATCAGCAATCCACCGACGAAAGCCCACTGCCGGTGCGCACATATGAGGACCTTATGAACATGGAAGACGGTCAATATTATATCCTTTTAAGTGATATTGTCCTTCCAAACAGCGACACCGTGGCGCCGTTTACGCCAATCACTGCGCAAATTGCAAGTTTAGACGGAAACGGCTACTCACTTCTTATCGGCGGAGCGTATAATTTTGACAACAGCAACATCGGCATATTTGAAACCTTAGGCACATCCGACAATAACGCCGTGATTAAAAACTTGACGATAAGGCTCTATCAAAACACCACTTTCACTGTAACAAGCACTTCCTTCAATCTTGGCGTGCTGGTGGGCGCAAATAGCGGTATTATCACAAATAGTGAGGTGGTTGCCGATAACAACTACGCGCTATCTGTTATAAACAATGCGTCTAATTCAGTGGTTGCGGGCTTTGTTGGGCAGAACAACGGCATTATCACCAATTCAAGAAGTTCACTCAGCCTCTACACCGAAAACGCTAGCCTTTCCGGCTTTGTGGGCAGAAATGCCGGGCTTATCTCTTCCTCTTACTTCAAACAAGGAAGTTTGAGGAATGAAACAACGTCAATTTCCAACTACACGGCGGGCTTTGTTATCAACAACTCTGGCGAAATCTACACCTCATACGTTTCTGGCGATGTTGCTGACGGCGAGGAAGTTTATTCGCGTGAAACGGAAAGTTTGATAACCTCGCACAACGCCATTTCTGGTTTTGCTTTCACCAACGCCGGCACCATTTCGAATTGCTACTCCAACATCTATATGCGTAACACAAGTTCCTACGCGTCCGGGTTCGTCTATGAAAATCAAAGCGGTGGAAACGTGAGTTCGTCGTTCTCAACAAGCGTTTTAACAAATAATTCCACCCTTAGTTACGGCTTTGCTTTCACAAACTCCGGCACAATTTCCGATGCATACTATCTCAGCGACGAAGAGGTTAACAACAGTATCGCCACTGTGGAGAATAACGCTAACACTTCCATTGAGGCGCTGACAATTGAAGAATTCGGCATGGGCGACACCGCTGAAAGTAGACAAGCCTTTGCTGAAAGGTTTAAAAACTTCGTTTATTCATCTAATAGAGGCTATAATGCCGTATGGTTCTATAATTCTTCCAATTCGTCAAGTTACTATGCTGGGCAAAACTTTAACCTAAATAGGCTGGAACTTGTGGCGCCGAACATTATTGCTTTCTCACAACGATATCTATATGATGCGAGAGAAAATGTCGACCCTGAAACCGGCGTGACCACGGTGGTGTACTATTATAACTACACCGAGGCAAGCGGGGAGGTGGGAAGTTTAACTAACCCAATCTTACTTGATAACGCCGAAAACTTCGAGGAATATATTCTCAACGAAAGCGGAGCCGACCACTACAATTTCTCGTATTATAGGTTGATTAACAATATTGATTATTCGGAGTACGCCGGCAACAGCGAAATTTATAGGACGCGCTTCATGGGCTATTTTGAGGGCAACTTCTTAACAATTTCGAATATCCACATGGTGACAAGCGAGAATATGATGTACGCAGGGCTTTTTGCCGAGGTGGGCTCGTCCACTTTAAGTAATGCAAACGGCACAGTTATGAACTTCAACTTAGAGCCAACCGAAATGGTGTTCACAAACACGCAAGTTGTGGGCGGAATTGCGGGCAGAGTGGATAGTGGTGTTATTGCCAATATCAACATTTTAAGCAATGACGACATCATGATTTCTGCAAATAATATTGCCGGCGGAATTGTTGGGCTTGCGGTTGGAAATTATAACATTGAAAATGTCACCTCTATGGTTTCGGCAAGGGCAACATATATTCCAGAGAGTGCTTATCAAAATGTTTTTGAGGAATCTAGCAACGCTTACAACCTTAACTCCTTCGCGGGCGCCATTGTCGGCGTTGCGGGAGGCAGAGGCGTTGTGAATAAGGCAGAAGTTGATAGCGGAGTTGCCGTTATTGGTGGCACTGCCGGAACGCTTGTGGGCTATGTTGGGCAAAGCACAAATGTTTCTAACCTCACCCTTCAAATTGACGAGGATTTGATAATAAATGCCTTCTACTATGGCGGACTCGCAATCGGGGAAAGCGCGGGCACGGTTGACGCTGTGGAGGTTATTGGCACCGGCATCTATGCGACCATTTTTAACAACATTCCAAATGACCCTGTGGCTGTGGGTGGTGTTGTTGGGCTTATCTCTGGCGGTAAAATAAACGATGTCACGGGAACGCAAAGTTTAAGCCTTTCTTCGTCAACACACACGGCGGGCGTTTCGTACCTTGGCGGTTTCGCTGGTGCGGTCAGCGGAAGCGCGGTGCTTTCGAATATCAACATAGAAGGCTCCTACATTGGGTTTAGCACCGTTGGCGGAATTCTCGGCGCGGTTACCGGCGAAAATGTGGTGCTTACCATGACCGATATCAACTTCACAAATGGCTACCTTTCCGTTCTCTCCACGCAACAGTCGCGGGCAACGATTGGCGGTGTGATAGGCTCTGCCACTGAGTCGTCAAGTATAACAATAACTTCCACCTTGTCGGATAGTTTAAAAACAAGTGTTTTGTCTTATGCAAACAGCCTTTACAAGGCGGAAGGGAATGACACCTCATACCTTGAATTCATCAATTCGTCTAACGAGGACTATGAGGCAAGTAGGCATGATGTTTCTATCTACGACACCTTATCCACCGATATTTACACCGGCGACGATAGACGAACGCTAAATGCTAATTACCTTGAAGAGGCGAACAAAGTGCAGTTCAGCGCGCGAGTGCTGGCGTATGTGTACGGCACAAGTTTGGATATCTATCTCGGCGAAATAATCGGAAATATGGCAGGAACCATGGTCTTTGTTAACAACACCGTTTCGGTTATGACGGCGAACATTGAAAGTTACGATATGGGCACAACAAATCCAACTATCGCCACGGAACACGCCAATGTCACCTCGAACTCCTATGAATACCTATTATACAACCGCGGAACTTCCACAGTGGGAACGGCAGGGCTAGGTTTCGCAAACAACTTAGTGGGTGTGAATGGCGATAACCATATTATCCAAACGGTAAGGTCGGAATACACTAAGTCTATGGTGGACGAAAACGGGGCGACTGTCAACAACTTCGGCGCTAACATGACAAGATCTACCAGCGGAATTGACGCGCTTAACTATATGTATCCTATCTACAATCAAAACATCTCTTACACCTTCTATTTGGAAGGAAACGTGTCTAACCACGCACTGCATCTCAACAACTATGGTATGTGTGTCGGCAACAATTTTGTTACATTTTAGTTAGGCATTGCGAAAGTTAGCGGGGGTTTATAGGTTTACTAGAAAAGGCTTTAGTCAAGAGCGCAAAAAAATTGCTTGCAAATTGCCAATAATAAAAGAATAGGTTGCAATTTTAATCTATTCTTTTTTAAACAAGTCGCAAAAATTTAATAAAAATGTTTAAACTTAAAAGAAATTGGCAACAAAATGTGTAATTTGATTAAATCGCTTGCTTTTTGGAAGCAAAACTGATAAAATACAAATAATAGCGTAATTTTTGCAATTTTTGAAAAATATTTTTAAAAAACTATTGACATTCGCTTTTTAATTTTGCTATAATTAAGTGGTTATTATCTTAAATGTGGAAAAATATCGCGATTTATAACTAAATACGGGAAGCAAAAGTGGCATTTATGTCACTTGTTTCCCTTTTTTAGTCTAATTTAAGGAGTATGTTATGTCAGTTGCACTTAAAAAACAAAAATTTGGAAAAGCCGAAAGATATACCTTTGCCAAACTCAAAGACTATATCGATATTCCTCCTCTCCTTGAAATTCAAAGGAATTCCTTCAAGGACTTCTTAGAGCATGGCATTCGTGAGGCGCTGGACGAGTTCTCTCCTATCGTTGATTACAGCGGTAAGGCCAAACTCTATCTTCTTGATATCGTCATGGATAAGGAACCTAAATATTCGACGAAGGAGTGCAAGCGTAGAAGTGCCACCTATTCCGTCCCACTTAATGTGAGGGCGCGCTTTGTTGTGGAAGAAACTGGTCAGGCGGTGGAGGACGTCGTTTTCCTTGGCGACATTCCTTACATGACCGACGATTGCACTTTCATCATCAACGGCGTCGAAAGAGTTGTTGTCAATCAAATTATCAAGTCGCCAAACTATTATCTTCTTCGCGACAAAAATCAAGACAACTCCACGCTTGTTGGGCAGATTATCCCAAAAAGAGGAATGTATATCGAGGTTAAGCAGGGCGCAAACGAAGTTTTAAACATTGTGCTTGATAGGCGCAACCGCATAACGCTTGGCTTGTTCTTAAAGTGCTTTGGCTACACTGCTGACGAGATAAGTAAACTCTTTGGCGACCATAGACTAGTGAAACACGTGCTGGAAAAAGAAACGCAACAAACCCAAGAAGAGGCGCTTTTGGAATTCGCTAGAAAAACAAGACCTGCCGACGTGCCTTCCGCAGAGACCACAAGAAATTATTTGAATCTTTGGTTCTTCTCTGACCAATATTACAACCTCTCTCGTGTTGGTAGATACAACTTAAACAAAAAGTTATCCATCGCAACGCGTATAACTGGGCAGGTTTCGGCTGAGGACATCGTTACTGAGGACGGCGAAATTTTGGTAAGGACTGGTCAAGAGATTGACGCTGAAACGGCAAACAAGGTGAAGGCGAGCGGTATCAACGAAGTTTGGCTTCAACTTCCGGATAAAAAATACCTCGTTCGTGGCAATAACCGCGTGAGACTAAGCGACGTTTTCCCTTGCGACGAGAAGGAACTTGGCATTTTGGAGGAGGTTTACTATCCTGTTCTCAAACAAATTTTGAAGGACAATAAGTCCAAAGAAAAGAGAATGCAAGTAATTCGTGAGCGCGCAAAGGACCTTATGATAACCACCCTCACCATGGACGATATTTTAGCTTCTATAAGTATGTATCTCGACGTACTAGAGGGCATTGCAAAGACGGATAAAATTGAGCACCTTTCTAATAAGAGAATAGCAACGTGCGGAGAACTCTTCTATGATCACTTCCGCTCGGGCATAACAAAACTTGTTTCAAATGTTAGAGAAACCTTGCAAGGTAAGGAACTTTCCGAGGTAACTCCGCGTCAAATCGTCAACCCGAAGGCGGTAAATAGGGCGCTACGCGATTTCGTGGCAACTTCGCAACTTTCGCAGTTTATGGACCAAGTGAATCCGCTTTCCGGTATCACACAAAAGCGCCGTGTTTCGGCTGTCGGTCCTGGCGGTATCAGAAAGGAAAGAGCGGACGCTGAAGTGCGCGATATTCACTACACCAACTACGGCCGTATCTGCCCTATTGAGACTCCAGAAGGTCAGGCAATCGGACTTGTTAACACCATGACAAGTTACGCAAAAATTAACGAGTATGGCTTTCTTGAAACACCTTATCGAAAGGTGGATAAAGAGACTGGAAAGGTTTCGGATAAGTGCGAATATTATATGGCAGACATCGAAGACACGGCATATATCGCGCAAGCAACCGAGCCACTCGACGAAGAGGGAAGATTTGTCAACAAGAGAGTTATCTGTCGTCACAAGGACTATGTTGTTGATGTTCCGGCAAGACAGGTTGACTTTGTGGATGCTTCTCCGCGTCAATTCATCTCCGTTGCCACCTCGCTTATTCCTTTCCTTAACTCCAACGAGGCTAACCGTGCGTTGATGGGTGCAAACATGCAGAGGCAGGCAGTTCCTCTTCTAAGACCGGAAAGCCCGGTTGTGGGAACGGGTATGGAAGAGGTGGTAGCGCGTGATTCCGGCTACTGCACACTCGCTAAAAACGCCGGCGTTGTGGAATATGTAAGTGCTGACGAGGTTAGAGTGAAAAATAACGAGGGGACGGTTGATATTTATCCTCTCACAAAATTTGAAAAGACCAATGACGAAACTTGCATTAACCAAAAACCTTGCGTAAAGAAGGGCGAAAAGGTTAAGAAGGGCGATGTCATAATCGACGGGTATTCTTGCGAAAACGGCGAACTTGCGCTTGGTAAAAACGTGCTTGTTGGCTATATGAACTGGGAAGGGTACAACTTCGAGGACGCTATCATCATAAACGAGAGGCTGGTTAAAGACGATGTTTACACCTCTATCTGCCTCAAAGTGGAAGAACTTAAATGCCGAACCACCAAACTTGGCGACGAACAGATTACGCGTGACATTCCAAACCTTGGCGAAGAGGCACTTAAAAACCTCGACGAGAACGGCATTATCCGCGTGGGCGCCGAGGTTAGACCGGGTGATATCCTTGTTGGTAAGGTTTCACCTAAGGGCGAAACGGAACTTAGTCCTGAAGAGCGACTTCTTCGCGCTATCTTCGGCGAGAAAGCGAGAGAGGTTAGAGATACTTCCCTTCGCGTGCAACATGGTAAGGGCGGTATTGTTGTGGACGTTCAAGTGTTCTCGCGTAAGAATAAAGACGAACTTGAACCGGGCGTCAACGAACTTGTGAAAGTTTTCATTGCACAAAAGAGAAAACTCTCCGTCGGCGACAAGATGAGCGGTCGTTACGGCAATAAGGGCGTTGTTTCCATTGTTTTGCCAGAGGCAGATATGCCGTTCATGGCGAACGGAAAACCGCTTGACATTGTGCTTAACCCGTTGGGCGTGCCGGCGCGTATGAATTTAGGACAGGTACTAGAGGTGCATTTAGGGCTTGTTGCCGGAAGTTTAGGTTGGAAGGTGGCAACTCCGGCGTTCGACGGCGCAGATGTGAATTCCATTAAGGAACTTTTGAAAGAAAACAACTTCCCAGAGGACGGCAAAGCGCAACTCTATGACGGTAGAACGGGCGAGCCTTTCGACAACAAAACGACCATTGGAATTAAGTATATGCTTAAACTTAACCACATGGTTGACAGCAAAGTGCACGCGCGTTCAATCGGACCTTACTCACTTATCACACAACAACCTCTCGGCGGTAAGGCGTTGTTCGGCGGTCAGAGATTCGGCGAAATGGAAGTTTGGGCGCTTGAGGCGTACGGCGCAAGCCATGTTCTTCAAGAAATGCTCACTGTGAAATCCGACGATGTGACCGGGCGTGTTAGAACCTTCGAGGCAATCGTGAAGGGCGAACCGATATCCGAGCCGGGCATTCCAGAGTCCTTCAAAGTTTTGGTAAAAGAATTGCAAGCACTTGCGCTTGATGTGAAGATTTTAACCGAAAACGACGAGGAAATCGACTTGCCAGAACTCTCACAAGACGAACACGATAAACCTTCCATGGCTCAAGATGTTGAGAAAGACCTAAAGAACGTCACAATCGACCTAGACGAACTTATTAATAGTGACGGCGAGGAAGAAAAGAAGAGCGATATTGAAGAGGCTATCGACGAGCAAACGTCCACACAAGGCATTGATGATATTGATTTGTTCGATGATTTTGGGGACTTTGAAGAGTAATTAACTTTTCTAGTGTAGAAAAGCTACAAAAGACGCCGGGGAGTTTCGATTCTCCCCGGAGCCCCTGCAAACGACTTACTTTAAAAAAGTAAGCAAAAAGTGAGAAAATAAACTTATTGTTTAGATATAATCAACCTTTCAGTTTTAAGTTTTAAATTATAGGTTAAAATTTTAATATTGACATTCAAAAATGTAGGGTATATAATAAATGCAAGACTAAAATTTAAACTTTTGTAGCGCCCAAAAGTTACAAAAGACATTGGGGAGTTTCGATTCTCCCCGGAGCCCCTGCAAACGACTTACTTTAAAAAAGTAAGCAAAAGTGGTGTTTTTAAATTAAGAAATTGTTAAAAACAAAAAAAATATATTAACTGTTTGTTGTGGCAAAAAAGGATAGGATTTATACAAGCAACCTACTTTTTAGAAAAGCAAGCAAAGCGGTTGGCTAAACTTAATTTTAAAAAACTTTTGTTTTTGAGAGTTTAAATGGGTTAGGTTGGAATTATTTTGAACAAAGGAGGATAGGTGATGGAACTGAATTCGCATGATAAGGTTTTCATACGAGTTTTTGATGTTGAAAAGGGCCGGTGTTTTACCCATTACCACCCGCGCGACAAGGTGTTTACCTACTTTTCCTCCGACGATGTGTTTGAAGAGTTTAAAGAGAGCGAAGGTAAATCGTTCCTACCCTCCGAACACATGAAGCCTAAAAAGCAAACCATGCAAACAATATACTGTAGCCAAAGAACAGAAGATTTTTTGAAAGACCGTTTTGATGAATATGTGGAAAATTATCCGTACTTCGGCAGTGAACTAAAGAAATATTTTCCAAATAAAGTGCCAATTTTTGGCGAGAATTATACCGAATATCAACTTATGCATTTCATGATGTTTGTGGAAACAGAGATTGACAAGTGCGAACGGCGCTCTCGCGAGGTGATTCTTAACGAAAACAGTCGCGTGCTGTGATATCAAAGGTTTAACCTTATGAAGATGTACTTTTAGAAAAAATTAGTTAAAACATTTGCACAAATGAGGATATATACAAATTTATTTTTAGGGGATTGTTATGTTTGAACTTAATAACTTTGAAAAAATTAAAATTGGGCTTGCTTCGCCAGAGAAGATTAGAGAATGGTCTCATGGTGAGGTGACAAAGCCGGAAACTATCAACTATCGCACGCAAAAGCCAGAAAAGGACGGCTTGTTCTGCGAGAGAATTTTCGGACCTAAGAAGGACTGGGAATGCCACTGCGGTAAGTATAAGAAAATTCGCTATCGTGGCGTTATCTGCGATAAGTGTGGCGTAGAGGTGACGCGTAGCAAGGTGCGCCGTGAAAGAATGGGGCATATTGAACTTGCTTGCCCAGTTACCCACCTTTGGTATTTCAGAACGGTGCCATCTCGCATTGGTATGCTTCTTGACCTTACTCCAAAAACCTTGGAGCAAGTGGTTTATTATATCAATTACATCGTAACAGACCCTAAATCTACCGACCTTGAATACAAACAAATTTTGAACGATAAAGAATATCGCGACGCCATTGAAAAATACGGTGCGGGCAGTTTTGAGGCTGGCATGGGCGCTGAGGCTATTAAGAAACTTCTTGGCGATGTTGACCTTGAAAGAGAGGCGAAGGAGTTAAAAGAGGAACTTAAAAACTCTAAGGGTCAAAGAAAAATTAAGGCGGCTAAGAAACTTGATATCGTTGAGTCGTTTAGAAAGAGTGGAAACAACCCAACTTGGATGGTGCTTGATGTTATCCCTGTCCTTCCACCAGACCTTCGTCCTATGGTGCCACTCGACGGCGGAAGATATGCCACAAGTGATTTGAACGACCTATACCGCAGAGTTATCAACAGAAATAACCGCTTGAAAAAACTTATCGAACTTGGCGCGCCAGATGTCATCTGCCGTAACGAAAAAAGAATGCTTCAAGAGGCGGTTGACAATCTTATCGACAACGGTAAGCGCGGTAAGGCCGTTCAAGGCTCAAAGCAAAGAGATTTGAAGTCGCTTTCCGCTATGCTCAGCGGTAAGCAAGGGCGCTTCAGGCAAAACCTTCTTGGTAAGCGTGTCGACTACTCCGGCCGTTCGGTTATCGTGGTTGGACCAGAACTTAAAATTTATCAGTGCGGACTTCCTAAAGAAATGGCACTTGAACTTTTCAAGCCTTTCATTATGAACAGACTTGTTGAAATGAATTTAACAAACAACATCAAAACCGCAAAGCGCATGATTGAGCGCGAAAAACCGGTTGTTTGGGATATCCTTGCTGACGTCATAAAAGACCACCCAGTGCTTTTAAACCGCGCTCCGACTTTGCACCGTCTTTCTGTGCAAGCGTTCGAACCGGTGCTTGTTGAGGGCAAGGCGATAAAACTTCACCCGTCCGCGTGCGCCGCTTTCAACGCTGACTTCGACGGCGACCAAATGCCTGTTCATATTCCACTTTCTATTGACGCTAGAACAGAGGCAAGAACTTTGATGCTTGCTTCGAATAACATCTTAAAACTTTCCGACGGCGAGGCGATTGTCAGCCCGTCGCAGGATATCGTGCTTGGCTGTTACTATTTGACTCTTGTGCGTCCGGGGGCTAAGGGCGAAGGGAGCATTTATGCGTCTAGAAACGAGATGATTTATGCTTATCAAACCAAAAATCTTGACCTTCAAGCGGAGTGCACCGTTCGTCTTACCAAAACATATAATGGCAAGACCTACACCAAGCGCGTGACAACCACCGTGGGTAGGGTGCTATTTAACAACATTATTCCGCAAGACCTTGGCTATGTTGACAGAACAAAAGAGGAGAACATCTGCGAACTTGAAATCAACAAGCCGGTTATGAAGAATGAACTTAAAAACCTTGTCGGCGATGTATACGACAAGTTTGGCACCACCGCAACGGCGGAACTTGTTGATAACCTCAAAGAAATTGGATATAAATATTCCACACTCGCTTCTATCTCTGTCAACATTTATGACATAGAGGAGCCAAAAGAGAAAAAAGAGATTATGAAAGAGGCTGAGGACCAAGTACTTGAAAATGAAAAACTTTTGAACCGTGGTCTTATCACCTTGAACGAAAAATTGGATGCTAACATCGACATTTGGAAGCATGCGGTTAATGAAGTACAAGATGCGGTTGTGAAGTCTCTCGACCAATTCAACCCATTTTCACTTATGGTGCTTTCTGGCGCGCGTGGTAACACAGTGCAGTTGAACAGTGACTGCGGTATGATTGGTATTAAATCAACGGCTTCCGGAACAAAGATTGACACACCTATCAAGTCCTCGTTTAGGCAAGGGCTTACTCCTATTGAGTATTTCGTCAACTCTCGTGGTTCCAGAAAAGGTTTGTCCGACACGGCGCTTAAAACCGCTGACTCCGGTTATCTCACAAGAAGACTTGTTGATGTTGCGCAAGATGTTGTGATAACAAGTGAAGACTGCTTTGCAGAAACCGGCGAGAAGATTAAGGGCGTCACTGTCACTGACCTTGTAACCGACGGTTTCGTTCAAGAGACTTTGGCGGAGAGAATCTATGGCCGTGTTGCAGTTGAAGATATTGTAAACCCTAAGACGAAAGAGATTATCGTTCGCTCCAACGAGATGATAACGAAAGAGCAAGCAAGTGCCATCACAAAGGCGGGCATTAAGGAAGTTCAAATCCGCTCGCTCATCACTTGCCGTTGCAAGCACGGCGTTTGTGCTAAGTGCTATGGCAGAAATATGGCTGGAAAGGATATTGTTTCGCTTGGTGAAGCGGTTGGTATCATTGCCGCTCAGTCTATCGGCGAACCGGGTACCCAACTTACCATGAGAACCTTCCACACCGGTGGTTCCGCGGTGGCTGCCGACATCACTCAAGGTTTGCCGAGAGTTGAGGAAATCTTTGAGGCAAGAAAACCTAAGGGCGAGTGCTTGCTTTCCGAAGTGTCTGGTAAAGTTCATATCAGAGAGGACGCTAAAAATTACACCATTACCATTTTGACCGGCGAAGGCGACATTGATTACGAGGTTAGAAAGCCGGCAGTTTTGAAGGTGAAAGAGGGCGAGAGCGTTGAACCGGGCACGCAGTTAACAGGCGGCGCAATCAACCCAACCGACCTCTTGCGCACTAAGGGTCTTAAAGGACTTGAGCAATACCTCTTAAGCGAAGTTATTAAAGTTTATCGTGGGCAGGACGTTAAGGTTAACGATAAGCACATTGAAATTATCATTCGTCAGATGCTGAAAAAAGTTAAGATTGAGGACTCTGGCGACACCAACTTGTTGACAGGCGAAATTGTTGACATCTCGCACTGCGACGAAGAGAATGAGAGAGTGTTAAGAGAGGGTGGACGCCCAGCCATTGCAAGAAGAATGCTTCTCGGCATCACAAGGGCGGCGCTCATGACGGAATCTTTCCTATCTTCCTCTTCCTTCCAGGAGACATCAAGAGTGCTTACCGACGCGGCGCTTAAGGGCAAGGTGGATAACCTTGTTGGTATCAAAGAAAATGTCATCATCGGTAAACTTATCCCAGCGGGTACCGGACTTAAAAAATATCGTTCGGTTGTGCCTGTTAAGGTGGATAGCGAAGAAACAGCAATTTAAGATCACTCGTTAAATTAAAAAATAGTTTAATTTAGCAAAAACTTAAAAAAATAGCCATTTTTTACGATTTTTTCTTAAAATTTGGCTATTTTTTTATTTATAAAGGATATTTTAGACACATTTTACATTGAAAGTTTTTTATTTTTATAACTTTTCGGCGTGATAAGTTTTGTATAATTTTGCTCTATTGTGCTTTATTCGCATATTTATTTTGAAAGTGTGTGATTTTCCGTCTAATTGAGTGCTAAAAGACCTCATTCTATAAAATGATACAAACTTTATAAAAAAATGGTAAAAATTTGATAAAATACTGAATTTTTTTGAAGTTTTATTTTTTTTAAACTTTTCGGCAAGTTAAATTTTTCATCAACTTTGCCAGGTATTGACAAAATTTGCGGAGGTGTGTTAAAATATAGATAGTTAGTTTTGGAGGGGCGTATGGACTATATCAGTATGAAGAAAGATGATGACGTTTTGGAATTTCTCTATAAGGCAGTTAAAGAAAATCAGAAGTGCGCTATCTACCTCACGCCGGATATGGCGGTAAAACTTCTCGACTATGCGCGCACAAGAAAGGCGTATTCTCCAGAAAATGACAAGATGATTGGCGATGACACCATTTTAAGATGTTTTATGTTTGATGACGGTTTCGGAACCGCTGTGGAAGTGAACATCAGACAGAACTTCCAAGATAGATCGCGATATCTTTTGGATTTTTTCAAATATCACTCCGACGCTCACACCTTTAGTTATTCCTATAACAGGAACTATGAAAAGGCGCACGTGGTCACCGAAAGCGAATATTCCACGCGCAAAGAAGTCGTCATCGGCGATAAACCCTATGTGAAAGAGAAGAATTAATTAAAAAAGTTGGCTTTAAATGTAGCCAACTTTTTTGTGCTATCTAAAAAACTGCAAATTATTTATACCATTATAGACATTAGCAATCAGATTATAGTATTTTTAAACATATTAACGGTCATTTGGCTATAAGCAATAAAAATTTATTTTAAGGATTGTTTATAAGCAATTAATTTAGGTGCGCAAGTTAAGAGTTTAAATATGCTTGCCCGGTGGCAATAAGTTTTTGCGTAATTTTGCCTACTTTTTATCCACCGGCACGATTACTTTCTTTCCACCCATGTATTTTTGAAGAACCTCTGGCACAAGCACGCTTCCGTCCGCTTGAAGGTTGTTTTCAAGTAATGCTATGAGTGCGCGGGTGGAGGCAAGCACGGTGTTATTGAGGGTGTGGGCGTAGTAGTTGCCCTTTTCGCCTTTCACTCTTATGCCAAGGCGCCTTGCCTGCGCGTCGCCAAGCGTGGAACAAGAGCCAACTTCAAAATACTTCCTTTGGCGCGGGCTCCAAGCCTCTACATCGCAACTTTTAACCTTCAAATCGGCTAAATCGCCACTGCAACACTCCAGCGTGCGAACAGGTATGTTCATGTTGCGGAAAATTTCCACGGTGTAACTCCACATTTTGTTGTACCACTCCATGCTCTCTTCAGGCTTGCAGATGACAATCATCTCTTGCTTTTCAAATTGGTGAACGCGATATATTCCGCGCTCCTCAATGCCGTGCGCTCCAACTTCCTTACGGAAACATGGACTGTATGAGGTCATAGTTATTGGCAATTCTTTTTCATTTATTATTTGATTTTTAAATTTGCCTATCATGCTATGTTCGCTTGTGCCGATTAAAAATAAGTCCTCTCCTTCAATCTTATACATCATGGCGTCCATCTCAGCAAAACTCATAACACCATTGACAACATCACTTCTAATCATAAATGGCGGTATGCAGTAGATAAAGCCCTTTTCAATCATATAGTCGCGGGCGTAGTTAATCATGGCGCTCACTAAGCGCGCCGGGTCACCCATGAGATAGTAAAAGCCATTACCGCTTGTTCTGCCCGCACTTTCCTTATCTAAACCATTAAATCTTTTCAATATGTCGGCGTGATATGGAATTTCAAAGTTTGGCACTTTCGGCTCGCCAAACCGCTCAATCTCCACATTTTCGCTGTCGTCCTTGCCGATTGGCACGCTCTTGTCGATGATGTTTGGAATGGTCATCATGATTTTTTTGATTTTTTCGCTGATAACCTCTTCTTCCTTTTCAATTTCGGCAATGCGTTCATTATTTTTCTTGACGGTTTCTTTAATTTTGTTTGCCTCGGTCACCTTTTTTTCGCGCATGAGTTTGCCTATTTGTTCGCTCAAACTGTTGCGGAAGGCGCGTAAGTTGTCGACCTCTTGTTTAAGGGCGCGGTTTTGCTTGTCTAAAGCCTCCACTTCGTCTACAAGTGGCAGTTTTTCATCTTGAAATTTCTTTTTGATATTCTCTTTCACAAGTTCTTTGTTTGTTCTAATAAGGTTTATGTCAATCATATTTTCTCCTCATATCTATTTTAGTCCTTTGCGCGTGAAAAAGCAAGTTTTTTGCGAAATTATATGAAAAACCTCTCTTTTCAGACTTTTTTTACTTAAAGTTGCCCAAAAAAATAAAATAAAGAGCAATTTTTACTAAAATTTCTTCAACAATTAACGTGTCACTTAAAATCTTTTGCATAAATATTGAAAAAAATTAATTTTTATAAATATTTTCATTTTTTTGTTTGACTTTTTTTATTTAAAACGATAGAATATAGTTAAAAGAGGGGTTATGGCAGAAAATTGTGTAACGGTTGTGGAAATAGGGTCGTCTAAACTGTCGTGCATGATTGCCGAACGGGGAGTGAATAACACCTTTAACATCAAGGCAAAGGCGTGCGTTGACTACGCCGGTTTTTTTGAGGGCGAATTCATCGAAAAAGCCTATCTTGATGATGCGGTCATGACGCTGCTTTCGCAAATAACCTCGGTTTACAAGAAGAAAATTAAAAAGGTCTATGTTGGCGTTCCGGCAGAGTTTTCTAAGGTTGTTACGGAAAATTATCAACTGAATTTTAAAAATCGCCACACCGTCACGCAAAAGGATATCGACACAATCTTCGCTAAGGTTTCTGAGCAAAAGTATATGGACGATATGGAAATAATTGCGATAAATCCAATTGAGTATTCCTTGGACGAAGCAAAAAATATTCAAAATCCGCTTAAACAAAAGTGCTATTTCATATCCGCAGAGTTGTCGCTGGTGCTTGCTCAGTCTAGTTTTGTTAAGTTGTTTAATAAAATTTGGTCCAAACTTGGCATAGAACAAGTGGAGTACCTCAGCGAACCGCTCGCCGAAGGTCTTGGGGTACTGGAAGAGGAGGAAAGAGAGCGAACTTGCATTGTCATCGATGTGGGCGCGCGCTCCACAAGTGTGGCTTTCGTTAAGGGAAACGCCATGACGAATTTGACCTCTTTCTCCATGGGAGGCTCTTACATAACAAGCGATTTGTCAGAGGCTTGTGGGATTGGATATCAAGACGCGCGAAACCTAAAAAAGCAGATTGTCCTCTCCCTTAAAGGCGACAATGAGGACACCTACGAACTTGCAACACTGGGTGGCAAGGTGATGAAATTTCCGCTCAATTTTGTTAACGAGGCAGTGTGCTATAGGATAGGAATTATCGCTTCCACTATAAACGAGTGCATTCGCGTGTTTGCCAAAGAGTATGTGCCGTTCTATCCAATTTACCTCTGTGGCGCGGGGCTGACTAAGATAAAGGGCGGGAAGGACTATTTGGCAAAATGCTTAAATAGAAATGTTTCGTACGGAGTTCCAAAAGTGCCGGGCGCGGACAAGCCAGAAAATGCCTCGCTGTATGGGCTGGTTGCACGGGCGCTTGATAGGTGATTCTAATTAGTAAAGAGTTTTAGAAAAACCTCTAAAAAAGTTGCAAATGCTGTTAAAATAAGTTAAAATATATAAAAGGAGTTATTTTTATGGAACAAGAAGATTTCAATTCAACATCGGTGGTGAAAATCAAGGTGCTTGGCGTTGGAGGTGGCGGAAATAATGCCGTCAACAGAATGATTGACGCCAACGTTTCGTCGGCGGAGTTTGTGGCTATCAACACCGACAAGCAGGCACTACTCATCTCAAAGGCACCTAAGCGTTTGCAAATTGGCGAAAGGTTAACCGGCGGTAAGGGCGCAGGTGGCATACCGGAAGTTGGCAGAAAGTCGGCGGAAGAAAGTAAAACCTCTATCACCGAGGTTTTGAAAGGTGCTGACCTTGTGTTTATCACTGCCGGAATGGGAGGTGGTACCGGCACTGGCGCGGCTCCTGTTATTGCGCAAATTGCTAAGGAACTTGGCATTCTCACCGTGGGCATTGTGACCAAGCCATTTGCTTTCGAAAATAGAAAGAGAATGGAAAACGCCGAAAAGGGGATTGCCGAACTTAAAAAGTATGTTGACACCATTGTTATCATTCCAAATGAGCGTCTCGCCACAATTTTGCCAGAGAAAATCACGCTTGTTGACGCGTTTAGATATGCCGATGATGTTTTAAGGCAGGGTATTCAAGGCATAAGCGACCTTATCGTCTTCCCGGGCATGATTAATCTTGACTTTGCCGATGTGGAAACGGTTATGAAAAATCGCGGTCTTGCACACATGGGTATTGGCAGAGGCAAGGGCGAGAACAAAACCTTAGAGGCAGTGCGTCAAGCCGTGGCATCTCCGCTTATTGAAACCACAATCGAGGGGGCAACCGGAGTTGTTTTGAACATCAAGGGCGGAAGCGATATCACTCTTCGCGAGGTGACTGAGGCGGCTAACATGGTGAAAGAGGTTATCGACCCAAGTTGTAACCTTATCTTTGGTAGTAGCATAGACCCAGAGATGCACGACGAAGTGGAAATCACCATAATTGCCACCGGCTTTAAAGGTATGGACGAAAACGCTGAAGAGGAAAAGGAAGAGCCTGAGGCTGAAAATTTGGCGGAAGAAAAAGAGGAAGAGCCAGATTTTAAAAGTTTCAATCCTTTTGGTTACACCGCACCTACGGGAGGCGATGAGGTTAAACTTGAACAGAACGAGCAGTCCTCTCGCGTTGACGTCAATCCAAGTTCCTCAATCCCACCTTGGATAGAAAAAATTAGAAGCAAGTGGAAAAAGTAAAAAATTAAAACGGGCGATGTTTAATTAAAAATTTTCAATAGGCATTAATTTTTACGATAAAGTTTTCTATGAAATAAACAGTATAAAATAATGCAAAGACTTAAAAACCTTCTGCGGTATATCGAAATCACCATAGAAGGTTTTTTATTGCATACCACACAATATGTGGTGTAGTATGATTGCATACTACCATGTATATAGGTACTCGCAAAATGAGTTTTGTGTAAAAATTAGCAAAATATCTCGGGCAATTTTTGGTACGGTTTCCTTATATTTACGCTTCATATTTTTTGCTTAATATTGTTCTAAATTTAAAAAATCTTTAAGATTCTGTTGCGTTAAACTTTTTGAGAGTTAATTTTTAAAATCACGTTATAAAAGCATTTTAAAATTAAACCTTTTTGCCTTCACAACATATATTTTCTTATTAAGGAGAAAGTTATGTGTGGAATTTGTGGTTACATAGGAAGTAGCAACGGCGTGAAAGAGGTTGTGCGCGGACTTAAAATTTTGGAATATCGCGGGTATGATTCTTGCGGTGTGGCTTTTGTAGAAAATGGGAAAATTGACATCGTTAAGACCGTTGGAGAAGTTGACAATCTTAAAAAATTAACAAAAAATATGAGTGCGAATGTTGTGATTGGGCATACGCGCTGGGCGACGCACGGCGGGGTAAATGAAAGAAATGCGCACCCTCATCTCTCCACTTCCGGCAAACTTGCCATGGTGCATAACGGCATAATTGAAAACTATAAGGAACTGAAAGAAGAGTTTAACTTAAATAGTCTTTCCAACACTGATAGCGAAGTTTTTTTAAATTTGATAGATTGTGAAAAAGGAACTTTAATTAATAAGGTTATCAATGCTTCAAAAAAAGTGCAGGGAACTTTTGCGGTGTTGGTGCTTGGCAGTGACGGAGAGATGGTTTTAGGCAAGTGTGAAAGTCCGCTATATCTTTCAAAAGTGGAAAACGAGGTCTATATTGCGAGTGATGTTTTGGCGCTAAAAGGCGAAAATTATTTTGCTTTAAACGACCATGAATTTGCAAGTGTTAAAAATAGAAAAATAATTTTTTATAACAAAAATGGCGAAAAAATCACTAAAAAAAGCGAAAAAATTGAAAAAAATAGTGATTTTTCTAAAATTTTTTATAAAACACACATGGAAAGCGAAATTCTCGAAACGAAAGATGTGCTTAATAAAACACTAAAAAAATATAAGGAAGAAAACATTTTTCAAAATATCAAGTTGCCTAAAAAACTAAATTCAATTTCGCTTATCGCTTGCGGGACGGCGTATCATGCCTCGCTTATGGGCGCAGAATTTTTCAAAAAGGTGGGCGTCGATGCGCGGGCATACCTCGCCAGCGAATTTCGTTATGGCAGAGAACTTTTAAACAAAAACACCCTTTACATTTTTGTTAGTCAAAGCGGTGAAACGGCGGACACGATTGCATCTGCGAAAATGGTAAAAGAAAGGAATTTGCCTATGCTGGCACTTACGAATATGGAGAACTGCTTACTTAACCGAATATGTGAAAATGTGCTTCCAACTTTTGCTGGGCGAGAGATTGCAGTGGCGTCCACCAAGGCGTATTCTTGTCAGGTGTGGTCGCTCTATCTTTTTTCGCTAATCCTAGCTAATAAAAGTTTGCCTAAGGAAGATTTTGTTAAAAATTTTGCTTTTGTTAACTATGACGATAAATTGGTAAAGGAAGTAGCAAGTTACAAAAAAGTGTTTTTTGTCGGGCGCGACCTTGACTACATCACAGCCATGGAGGCAAGTTTGAAGTTGAAAGAGATTTCGTATATAAACTGTTTCGCCATTGCCTCGGGAGAACTTAAACATGGTACGCTGGCGCTCATCGATAGTGATGCGGTGGTGATTGCCATTTGCACGCAAGAAAAAATTAAGTCAAAACTAAAATCTAACCTTGAGGAAATTAAGGCGCGCGGAGGCAAGGTGATTGTTGTTAGCCAATTTGATGACTTTAAAGATTTTTCTTGTGTTAAGTTGTCAAAATTTGATGAATTATTCATGCCGATTGTCAGCGTCATACCAATGCAATTTCTGGCACTTAAAATTTGTGAGCTTTTTGGATATAATCCAGATAAGCCTCGAAATTTGGCAAAGTCGGTAACGGTAGAGTAGGCGAAAACTGCACGTTTGTTTTCGTTGTTGTGGGGTTCCCCGAAAGTGCGTGTCGCTTTTGGGGTGAATTAGCGACCAAATGAAATTTTTGAGGTGAGTGTTTTAAAATATTCTTTTGAAAAGTTTTGCAATTCAATTTTTTTGATTAAAAAGTTGCTATCTAAACGAATTTTATTATTTAATTACTATATTGACAATTAAAAAGGGTTATGTTAAGATATACTAGAAAGGAAATTGCAATGAAGGAAGAAGGAAAAATTAATGTTTGGGATAATTTGCCACCAGCTTTAACAAAGGAGCAGGACTTAGAGTTACTTAAAGAATATCACACCTACGGTGATAAGGCGGTCAGAGATAAACTTTTTGAAGGAAATCTTAGGTTTGTTGCCTATTTTGTAACAAAATATTGTGAAAAATATTTACATTTTCAGTCAAATGTCTATCCAGCAAAGGAAGATTTATTGCAAGAGGGTGCTTATGCTCTTGTCAAAGCAATTGAGAATTACAACATAGAATATCCATTTTCTTTTGCAACATATTTAGGTAGAGTGATACATCGTACCATTCATAGATTTGTTGCTCATTCTGATAAATCAGTAAGGACAAAAATAAGTCTAAATCAATTCGTTGCTTATGATGACGAAAAAGAAATTCAGGAATTTATTGAAGATGAGAGTGCAGATATCAAAAGTATTGATAGCAAGATTGATTTAGATTATATTAAAGAAAAGATATTGCCAAAGCTTCCTGAAAGATACGCTGAAGTTTTTAGAGGATATTTCTTTGAGGGTAAAACTTTGCAATTTATGGCATACGAGAAAGATTTAACAAGAGAAGCAATGCGACAAAACCTAGAAAAAGCACGGGTAATGGTTAAACTAATCTATAATCAAGGTTTCAATCACAACAATTTCGGTGATGAAGATATGATAGACTTTTTCGGAAATTACGTTGGCAAAAGAAAGATACGTAATAGGGCGATTATAAATAGGTATGGCAAAGACTTCTTTGAGAATTACTTTTTCCCTAGACTTTCTGATAAACAAAAACTTATCTTTGATGCTGTCTTTATGCAGGATAGTAGCGAAACGGTGTCTGACATTGCAAGAAGATTAAATATGGACGTGCAACCTTTTGCTGTCGGTTTGCAAGCAATTTATAGGAAGATTCAAAATAGTGCCGATAAAATGTATAAAAGATATATAGATGAAAAAGCAGGTATTAGAAAGCCTGATGAAAAGAAGACATATAAGGGTATTACTAAAAGGCAACAGGCAATAAACAGAGTGCATAGATTTATAGACGAGATAGGCGGTGCTGATTTTATTAGAAAATATTTTTATACCATCTTAAATGAAGATGAAAAAGTCGTCTTTGAAAATAGCATACTTGGTTATAATGGCGAAAGTTCAAAGGCTCTTATAAAGAAGTGTGGTATAAATGAACAGAGATATTATTACGCAAGACGAAAGGCGTTGGAAAAGTTGGAAAATACCGATTTTGAGTATTTGGTAAGTTTAGTCGATAATAGCGAATCATTAAAAACGCAGGAACATTTTGTTGCTAAAATGGAGACAAGAATCGGTGGGCTAAATAAGAGTAGAGATAATCGTATAAGAAAGAATAGAGCCATTTTCAAACAGTATGACAGAGACTTTTTGGAGAATTATCTTCCATATAGACTCACTCCAAGCCAGAGGAAGATATATCAAGTTTACATCTTAGACTATAAAGGGCAAAAATTTAAGGATTTAAATGAAAAATATGGCATAAAAAGTCCATCTTATACCTCTTATACATTAGATAAAATCGAAACTAAAATCGGAGAGTATTATCAGAGTTATTTGGCTGGAAAAGTTGATAAAGATAGCGAAAGAAGGAAAGCAACGATTAGTGTTTCTAAAACAAAAGCTAAAAAGCAAAAATATGCAAGTATAATAAGTAGTCTTGGTGGTGCTGAAGTTATTAGAAAATATTTTGAGCCTACACTAAACAAAAGAGAGGTTGATGTCTTAGAAAAGGGTGTGCTTAACTATAACGGAGAAAGTAGCGAGGAACTTGCTGAAAAATGCGAGGTGAGTGCGGCTTATTATAAAATTATTCTCTGTCACGTCTTAAAGAAGTTGAGAACTGCCGATTTTGACGACTTGAAGGCAAAGATTGACAGAGGCGAGAAAGTGCAACCGGGAAGAGCGGACAGAGTGGCAAATAAGGAAATTAACAAATTTATGCAAGATTATAGCGAAGAGTTTATGCGAAAATACTTTGCTCCAATTCTTCCAAATAAACAACAACAGTTTTTTGAAGAGTTTTATCTTGATAAGAAATTTGCATCATTGAAAGATTATGCGATAAGCAAGCAAAAAAATTTTAACTCAGTCTATATGCTTGAAAAGGTCATAGCAGAAAAATTGAGAGATACGCCAAAAGAGGAACTTGTTGCAATAAACGAAAAGGCGGATAAGAAAACAGAAAAGGCTATGGCAAAAGAACCTAGGGTGTATAGCAAATCGAAAAGACAAGAGATTATTGCAGAATATGGTGGAAGAGAATTCTTGGAAGATGTGTTTATTCCAACTTTGGGTATTCCAGCCTATCAAATCATATTTGAGGACTATGTTTTAAACAATAGGACTAAACAAGAAATTATCCAAAAACTTAAGTTAAACGAAAAGACGCACTATGTAGATAATGTTTATCAAATTCTGAAAGGTAAATTAAAAGAGTTTAAAGAGAGTTTTGGTAATTTTGAGGGAGCGGTTAAATATTACTATGCACAAAAGGAATTTGAAAAAGCTCACCCAGAGGACTTTGAAAAACTAGCTTTAGGAATAAAATCGCAGTCTGAGCAAAAGGATAAAGAAAAATAAATATTTTGTTTGCAAAATGCTTGACAAGAGGATGCGGAATAGGTATAATATAAGCGTGTTTCGTTGTCGGAAGCATATGCTTATCTAAGCATAAACAAACAGCAGGTGATTTTTTGTTTATCATGTCACCGATTCGGGGCGGTTCGCTTTGAAGTCGAGTTTTCGATTGTGCTGTTCGTGTTTGCAAACTTAAAGCATATTTTTTGACGCGAAATTTCGCGTCTTTTTTTAGAAACGCAAAAATTAGACGAGTGCTTTAAGCGTTTCTTATGACAAATCCCATTCATGATTTAAAACTGAAAATTTTGACTAAAAGGAGAATTAAGATGCCTACATTTAACCAATTAGTTAGAAAAGGTCGCAAAACTTTCGAGAAAAAGAAGAAGGCTCCACTCTTAGAGGAATGCCCTCAAAAGCGTGGCGTTTGCTTGTCCGTTAGAACGGCAACACCTAAAAAGCCTAACTCCGCTCTTCGTAAGATTGCCAGAGTTAAACTTTCTAATGGTCAAGAAGGAACTTGCTACATTCCAGGAATCGGTCACAACCTTCAAGAGCACAGCGTGGTGCTTGTTCGTGGCGGACGTGTTAAGGACCTTCCAGGTGTGAGATATCACATCATCCGTGGAACGCTTGACACCGCTGGCGTTGCAAACAGAAAACAGGGCCGTTCAAAATATGGCGCAAAAAGACCTAAAAAGTAATTTTTGGGCGGGGTGGCAAAATCATCACAAAATTTTCGCTCGAAAATTTTGTTTCAAGTTTTCAAGGAAAACTTGAGTTTGCTCTGCAAACATGATTTTGCCGAAGAGAAAAACAAAATATAGATTAAAAGGAGAGACTAAAATGCCAAGAAGAAAATGTGCGGTTAAGAAAGACGTTTTGCCAGACCCAATTTACAACAACAAAGTGGTCACAAAACTCATTAACCAAGTTATGATGAACGGCAAAAAGGGACTTGCACAAAGAATTGTTTATGGTGCATTCGACATAATTAAAGAAAAGACAAGTTTAGATAGCCTTGATGTTTGCCTCACAGCAATCGAAAATGTTAAGCCTATGCTTGAAACAAAAGGTAGACGTGTGGGCGGTGCAACATACCAAGTTCCTATGGAGATTAGACCAGAGCGTCGTCAGACACTTGCTATTCGTTGGATTGTGAATAACGCAAGGAAAAGAACAGCAGAGCGCAATATGGATGCCAAACTTGCCGGCGAACTTATGGATGCCTACAATAACACTGGCGCTTCCATTAAGAAGAGAGACGAAATGCATAGAATGGCAGAGGCTAATAAAGCATTTGCTCATTATAAGTGGTAAGCGATATGTCTATGCGTAGTAAACTTATGAAGGGCTACAACGAAAATGTGAAAAGGTGCGAAGAAAAGAATGCTGACAACAAATCGTTAGAAGCCCGAAAAAAGATGTATGCGGGAAAGCATACAAGTGATCAAGAAAAAAAGAATAACATTGAATTAAGTAGATAATATTTTTAATATAAATTTTAAAAAGGAGAAAAATATGGCTACCGATTTAACTATGGTGCGTAACGTGGGTATTATGGCTCACATTGACGCTGGTAAGACCACAACCACCGAAAGAATTTTGTTCTATACAGGTAAAAGTCACAAAATCGGCGAAGTGCATGATGGTCAAGCTACCATGGACTGGATGGCTCAGGAGCAAGAGCGTGGTATCACAATCACATCTGCCTGCACCACTTGCTTTTGGAAGGATCACAAGATCAACATCATCGACACTCCGGGACACGTTGACTTCACCGTGGAAGTTGAGCGCTCGCTTAAGGTTTTGGACGGCGCCGTGCTTGTTTTGAGTGCGCGCGACAAGGTTCAGCCACAAACGGAAACCGTTTGGCGTCAATCTTCCAAATACAAAGTGCCGACTATCATCTATGTAAACAAGATGGATAGAGATGCTGCTGACTTTTTTGGTTGTGTAGATTCCATTAGAGAGAGACTTAAAACCAATCCTCTTCCAATTCAAATGCCAATCGGCGCTGCTGAAACTTTCAGCGGAATTATCGACCTTCTCAACATGAAGGCGGAAATCTATGAGGACGACCTTGGTAAGGTTTTCGATGTTACCGATATTCCAGCCGAATACAAAGATGAGGCGCAGAAACTTCACGACGAAATCGTGGAAAAGATTGTCGAAACTGATGACGCCCTTCTTTCAAAGTATTTTGACGGCGAGGAAATCACAGTTGACGAACTTAAAAAGGCGATTAGAAATGCCACAATTTCACGAAAATTGACACCTGTTCTTTGCGGTTCTTCCTATAAGAATAAAGGTGTGCAGATGCTTCTCGATGCTATGGTGGAATATCTTCCATCTCCACTCGACATCGACCACATCGAGGGCGTAAACCCTGAAACAGGCGAAACCGAAACAAGAGCGCCAAGTGAGGACGCTCCGTTTGCTGGACTTGCCTTCAAAATCATGACCGACCCATTCGTTGGCCGACTTGCTTTCTTCCGTGTTTACTCCGGTAAACTCATTGCTGGCAGTTATGTTTATAACTCCAACAAGGGCGAGAAGGAGAGAGTTGGGCGTTTAATTCGTATGCATGCTAACCAAAGAGAGGAAATCAAAGAGGTGGGCGCAGGTGACATTGCCGCTATTGTTGGTCTTAAAGACACCATAACCGGCGAAACCCTCTGCGACGAAAAACATCCAATCGTGCTTGAGAGCATGGACTTCCCAGACCCGGTTATCCGCGTGGCAATTGAGCCTAAAACCAAACTTATGCAAGAAAAAATGGTGCTTGCACTTGTTAAACTTGCAGAAGAGGACCCAACCTTTAAGACCTACACCGACCAAGAGACGGGACAGACAATTATAGCTGGTATGGGCGAACTTCACCTTGAAATTATTGTTGACCGACTTCTACGTGAATTTAAGGTGGAAGCAAATGTAGGCGCGCCACAAGTTGCTTACAAGGAAACAATCAAGAAGCCTGCTCATGCTGAAGGCAAATTCGTGCGTCAGAGCGGTGGTAAAGGTCAATATGGTCACTGCGTTATTGACATCGAACCAGTGCCTGCAGGAACTCATCTTGAGGATGCTGAGCGCTTTATCGACAAGACGGTGGGTGGCTCCATTCCTAAGGAATACATCCAACCAGTATTCAACGGAATTAAGGAAGCCGCTAAAAATGGTATCCTTGCTGGATATGAGGTTGTTGACTACAAAATTACCCTCCTTGATGGTTCCTACCACGAAGTTGACTCTTCCGAAATGGCGTTCAAGATTGCTGGCTCTATGGCGTTCAAAGAAGCGTGCGCTAAGGCTGACCCAGTGCTACTTGAGCCTATCATGAAGGTGCAAGTAGAAGTGCCAGATGAGTATCTTGGAACGGTTATGGGCAACATCACATCACGTCGAGGGCTACTCACTGGTAACGAAACCCGTCCAGGCGTTCAAGTTGTCAACGCTGAAGTGCCACTTGGAGAAATGTTTGGTTATGCAACTGACCTTCGTTCGCAATCGCAAGGGCGTGGTAACTTCACGATGGAGTTCTTAAAGTATGCCGAAGTGCCTAGAAATATCGCAGAAGGTATTATCGGTCAACGCAAAAAGGCAGAAAATTAAAAATTTTTAAAAAAGTTGCGAAAAACGTTTTGAAATTTTGAAAATATATGATATTATATCAAAGTAGAATAAAAAAAGGAGATTTTAAAAATGGCTACAGAAAAATTTGATAGATCTAAACCACACGTTAACGTCGGAACTATCGGACACGTTGACCACGGTAAAACAACTTTAACAGCGGCTATCACAACTTATTCCGCTCTTAAAGGTCTTGCTGAAGCACAAAGATATGACCAAATCGACAAGGCTCCAGAAGAAAAAGCAAGAGGAATCACAATCAACACCGCTCACGTTGAGTATCAGACCGCTAAGCGCCACTATGCTCACGTAGACTGCCCGGGACACGCTGACTATGTTAAGAACATGATCACAGGTGCTGCTCAAATGGACGGCGCTATCCTCGTTGTTGCTGCAACAGATGGTCCTATGCCTCAAACTAGAGAGCATATCCTTCTTGCTCGTCAGGTTGGCGTTCCCTATATCGTTGTGTTCATGAACAAAACCGATCAAGTTGACGATCCTGAACTTCTTGAACTCGTTGAAATGGAAATTAGAGATTTGCTCACTGAATACGGCTTCCCAGGAGGCAAAACTCCTATTATCAAGGGTTCCGCTTTGAAGGCACTTGAAGCAGCTCAGGCTGGCAAGGTTGATGACCCTGCTTGCGCTTGCATCCAAGAACTTCTTGACGCTCTTGACACATACATTCCAGAGCCTGTTCGTGACACAGACAAGCCTTTCTTAATGCCTGTTGAAGATGTGTTTACAATCACAGGACGTGGAACAGTTGCTACTGGTAGAGTTGAGAGAGGTGTTGTTCACATCAATGATACAGTTGAAATTGTTGGTCTCGGTCAAAAGAAACAAACAGTTATCACTGGTGTTGAAATGTTCAGAAAACTTCTTGACGAAGGTCGTGCAGGAGATAATGTTGGTCTTCTTCTTCGTGGTATTCAAAGAAACGAAATCGAAAGAGGACAAGTTATCTGCAAACCTGGTTCAATTCACCCACACACCAAGTTCACTGCTGAGGTTTACGTGTTGAAGAAAGAAGAAGGCGGACGTCACACACCATTCTTCAATGGTTACAGACCACAATTCTACTTCAGAACAACTGACGTTACCGGAACAATTGAACTTGAAAAGGGCGTTGAAATGGTTATGCCTGGTGATAATGTAAGAATGACAATCACTCTTATCACACCTATCGCTATTGAACAAGGACTTCGTTTCGCTATTCGTGAAGGCGGAAGAACAGTTGGGTCTGGTGTTGTTTCTTCAATTATCGAGTAATTGAATTAAATAACTTGAAAAAGTTATAACCATAGGAGGGTTCTCCAAACTGATATTAAGCAAAAAAAAGACTTTCTTAAACGAAAGCCTTTTTTTGTTGTGAAAGTTTGTATGCTAATCTAAAATTATTTTTGTCACATATTAGATTTATAAAAAATTAAATTAATCGTGGCAGTGAATTTTTGAATAGGTCTAAATTTTTGACAAATATTTTGCTTTTATGCGGTTTAAAAGGTCTAAATAGTGCCGTTTTGTTTGCGTGATTTATTTTGTTATGTTATAATTATGAATAGTAGAATAAGAATTCCATTTATTAGGGGTGTGTTTATGAAATTTATGGATATTTTTTATAAGGCGCTGGGCTTTGAAACGGACGATGTGAAGGTGACGAAGAAAAAGGTGGTCAAAAATGGAGCGTCATATAACTTAAAAGTAAGCGAAAATTTACCAGACGAAATCGACGGCGTGCACGTTTATTATCCCGAAACGTTGGACGATTGCCGAGATAGGGTGGAACTACTTAAAAAAGATACTCCGTTCATTCTTGACCTACGACACTGCGGTGGGAGCGAAAAGCATAAGATTTTGGACTATTATAGCGGTGTTTTAGATGTTTTGGGTGCAAAACACGAGATGGTTGACAAAAATTTGTATATTTTCCTACCTAAAAATTTCGAAATCGAGATTGATTAGGATATTTGCATTTGGTTGGTTTTTAATCCTTTCACTTTTAGTATTTTAGAAATTTAAAAACATATCTTATTGATAAGATAATGATGTTATATAATGATACTTGTAATAAATGATTATATTAAAATAACTACTTATAATTTTAAGATTTTATTTTTTAGGGGTTTTATGAAAAAGAGTTTACGAAACAAAATTATTGTGCTTTCTGTTTTCATTGTCGTCATTTTGGCGCTTGATTTGGTGACCAAATATGTTTTCGACGGTATGTATGAGGAGGGAACTGGTGTCAGCCTTGGCATTTTCAACCTCATTATCGTGCATAACCATGGCGCGGCGTGGGGTATATTTTCGGGAAATCAAGTGGGACTGGTGATTTTGAGTGTGGCAATTTTGGCGTTCTTTGTTTGGTACTATGTTTCTGACAAGAAAAAAAGTTGGCTCCTCACCGTCACCTTCGCCTTTCTGTGCGCGGGGTGCGTTGGTAATCTCTACGATAGGCTGGTGTTCGGGTATGTGCGCGACTTTATTCAATTCGCCTTTTGGCAAAGTTTTCCTGTTTTTAACTTTGCTGATGTATTTTTGACGTTTGGCGTTATAATGTTTGCCATACATCTTATCATTTTCTTGTGCAAAAAAGAGAAGGTGCCGGCGGTTAATGACCCCGTCGGCAAAATCACCATTGAGGAGCCGTCGGAGCAAGGTGTGTCCAAAAAATCATCAGAAAAAGTTGTTGATTTGGAAGAAAAGACGGGGGAGGAATCTGAAAATCTGTCCTCTTCCAATACGAAAAATGCTGAAGGTGAAGAAATTGCAGTGAAAGCTTCGGATGCTAAGAAAAACGAATTTAAGGAGCGAAGCTTAAATAAAAACGCCGATGTGACGAGCGATAAACGGAAGAAAATTGATGAGTGAAGAAAATTTTTTAATTGAAAACGAGGGAGTAGGGGAGCGGTTGGATATCTTTTTGCAACACAAATTCCCCTCTTTTTCGCGCTCGCATATCAAAAATATGATTGAAAAAAACTGCGTTTTTGTGAATGGTAAGCAAGTTAAAAGTGGATATAAGTTGAGAGAAAACGATAAAATTTCAGTCACAATCAAGGCGCCAGAAAAAATTTCCACCGAAGAAGAGGACGTGCCGTTTGATATCATTTATGAGGACGACGATGTGGTGGTGGTCAACAAACCGCAGGGGTTAGTGGTTCATCCGTGTACCTCGACAAAGAGTGGCACGCTGGTCAATGGGTTACTGCACAGGGTTAAAAATTTGAGCGGGATTAATGGCGTGTTGCGTCCGGGCATAGTGCATAGACTTGATAAGGACACGAGTGGACTGCTCGTTGTGGCGAAAAACGATAAGGCGCACATCGCTCTTCAAGAGCAAATCAAGAATAAAACTTGTAAGCGCATATATTTGGCGGTTCTAACTGGCAATTTAAAGGAAGATAGTGGCGAAATTGTCACGAAAATTGCGCGCGATAAGAAAGATAGGAAAAAAATGGCTGTCGCGGACGTCGGGCGGGAGGCGATAACGAATTACCGCGTGCTAGAACGCTTCAAAGACGCTTGCCTTGTTGAGTTTTTACTAAAAACCGGGCGTACCCATCAAATTCGCGTCCATGCCAAATATCTAAATCACCCTATTGTGGGCGATAAGGTCTATGGCAAAGAGGTAAAAGGACTGAATGGGCAACTTCTTCACGCTTATAAACTTTCCTTCATCCACCCAACAACGGGCAAAGAGGTAAGTTTCACCGCTCCACTTCCAGATTATTTTGAAAATTATCTACAAAAACTTAGAAAAAGTGTTTGAAAATTTCGATTTTTATGCTAATACATTAAACATCGTAAATTTGTGGGGGGGGGTAGATAGAAATTCTCATTAATTTATTGCAGATTAAACAAAACAAACCTCCTGTGATAAATTCAATTTATCACAATAGGTTTTTTTAACGGTCCGCTTTTCTAGGGATAGGCTACACAAAAGGTTTTTTACTGTTTAGTTTGTTGGGTGATGTTCGCATATCTGGTGGTTTTGTTATAAAACAAACAAAAGCCCTCGTCTTATCGACTCGGATTATTTTTGGAGCTAACGGCGGGATTCGAACCCGCGACGGCGTCGCTTACTTTTCTATTTATTCCGTTTGTCTTGCGCCAAACGTCAAATTTACGAAAAGACGCTCCTTTTCCCAAAAAAATATATTTTTTCGGGGACCCGCTAAAATCGACAGGTCGCGTTCAGTGTCTTTGTTAAGAATGGCGCTTGTTTAAAACAAACTAAAAAATCCTCACCTTTCTGGTTCGGATTTTTTTGGAGCTAACGGCGGGATTCGAACCCGCGACCTGTCGATTACGAATCGACTGCTCTACCGACTGAGCCACGTTAGCATTGCAACCTCTTATTTATTATAATCATTTTTATGGTGATTGTCAATGAAATTTGAAACATTATATTTTTTCTTTTATTTGTTATACTAGTTATATTGACTTTTTCTGGGCGTAGCGGTATAATGCCATAAAAGGATATTTTGTGATGAAAAGTTTAATTGAAGGAAAACACGGGCTGAAAATTTTATATATGCAAGATAAAAGTGTTGAAGGGGTGGCGGTCATTCTTAGGTTTAATGCCGGCTCGCTGAATGAGAGTGCGGGGAAACAGGGACTTGCGCACCTTGTTGAGCATTGTTTAACAACCTTTTCCAATGAGGTGTACACAAAGAAAGAACTCAACGATTCGCTGAGTTATTTTCCTTACAAAAATGCCTTCACCGGGCTGAGGGAAATGGATTTTGTGGGGCTTTGCAACAAAAATGATTTTGAACTTCTTATTAACCAATTTACCTCTGGTTTTACGGAGTTTGCCAATCTGAATGAAGAACTTCTTGAGGAAAAAAAGGTGGTTTTGCAAGAGATTGTCACGCGGGTAAAGAAAAACTCTAGGTTGGCGCCAAGAATTTTCGTTCGAAAGATGAGAAAAGAGAAAAATTTTAGGCGCTTAAAAGAAGAGGTTGTGCTTGGGAGCGAGGATAGTATTAAAAAACTAAGGGCGAAGGATATTATTGACTATAAAAACAAATTTTTTGGACTAAACAACGCTATCTTGTGTGTGGCGGGGAATGTTTCTTTGAAAAAAGTGAAAAAAGTGTGCGAAAAATACATATATGCGCGCCTTAAAAGCGAGGGCGAAAAGGGTTTTTCCTACGAAGAAAGTTTGCCGATTAGGGAAAATATGCTTATTAAAGAAGAATCTTTGGAAGAACAAAAATCGCTACTTCAAGTTGATTGGCGCTATGATGATGCGCCTAAGTTTATCACACGTAAGGAGGGGTGCGAGAACGCCATTTTGAGCAACATCTTCTCTTCTATGGCGTTTGACAAATTTCGAACGAAAAATTCGGCTTGTTACAGTGTGAGTTTAAAAACGTACGCAGAATTTAAGGACAGAATGGTTTCCTTTCAAGTGGAGTGTTCGCATGATAAGGTTCAAAAAAATTATCAACTTTTACTGGAACTGATTGAGGAAATTAAAACAAAAGGGCTGTCGCAAAAATTGTTTGAATTCGAGCGCAAAAGTTATTTGGACGGCTATGGGCTGGACGCCACTCCGCTTGTTAGAAGAGCGCAGAATGCTGTCGACAGATACTCGCTCTATGGTGTTCCTATCACAGCCAAAACGCTTAGGCGCGAGAGGTTACAATTTGAAAAATTTTCCTTTGAGGAGGCGAACAAAGAGGCGCAACGAAGGTTTAAAGGCAAGCCAAATATCATACTTTTGACAAAAAATGAGATAAAAATTGATGAAAGTAAAGTTAAGGTATTGCTATTAAAATAGTTTTGTGGTATAATATCAGGGTTGCGTTTGGGAAGATTTCGAAACGTAAGCGCATAAATATATCTTATTGGAGTGGAAATGAATAGTTTAAATAAATGTAACAATTTTGTTAGCGCCATTGATAAAGAGGCTTGGAAAGAATTTGTCAACCAACTTATCATTGAAGATAGTTTTGGCATTGAAGATTTTTACGAGACTATCGATTTGGGAAGATTTTCTGACAGCGCTAACGAGACGCTTGAAAGGCAATTTAACCAAATTAGAAAATGGCGAGAAGAGGGAATTTATCTTATTTTTCGGACGGCATATGAAACCTTGCCACAGTTTAGCCAAGAGTGGACGACGAATTCAATGCACGTTTTCGTCTTTATGCCAACGAACACGAGTTATGTTTTTGAAAAATTGCCTTTTAGTTGGGTGACGCCAAAAAATGATGAGGAATTGGCAAAAAATTTTGAAAAATATAGTGCGCGTGTTAGGGCTCATATTTCCAAGTTAATTAAAAAAATGAATGAGTTTGATATAAATGAAGGCTACATCAATTTTGTTTTCGACAATGTGCCGGAAGAAAGTAAGGCGGAATATGTTGCCTATTTGAACAAGCAGTTGGCGCGAAACAAAAAGTATTATAGACCTCCTGAACCGGGCGAGAAGTCTAGGGTTTGGGGCGATGATGTTGTTTCAACGATTAACAGTTTGCGTACTCGTAAAGCGCCAGAGTTAAACACTTACCGTGAAGAAAGGCAAAAGGTGTAACGGACAAAATAAATATGCAGAAATGTTTTGCATAATTTTGTAAAATGTGCTTTAACAAAATTACTAAATTATTAAAATATTTTACAAAATTATGTTAGCGTTTTGGTGTTCTGCTTAATTAAAATATGATAAATTACAAATGTATACAAAATTGGAAGTTTATCTTCCTTTTTTTTAATATTTTGCCTAAAGTGTTTGGAAAAATGTTTTGTTTATGCTAAAATCTAGTTTGAGGATTTAGCATGAGTAAAAGAAAATGTCTTTTTTGGATAAACTTTATTTTGGCACTTGCAATAATTGCGATTGATGTCTGCTTCATTGTGTTTAATACACCTTATATTTACAAAACAACGGCTAGCGGATTGTTCGTGCTACTCGGCGCCGTAAACTTTGCCTTCGCCTTTTTCGTGGGGAAAGAGAGGAGCGGGGTATTTAAGTATCTTATGCTTACCGCTCTCGCTTTCGCCTGTGCGGGCGATATTGTGCTGATTAGTAATTTTATGGTCGGCGCCATACTTTTTGGGGTGGGTCACATCTTTTTCTTCATTGCCTACTCTTTCCTGGTCAAACTGCATTGGCGCGACCTTGTCATTTCGCTTATCATCTTTGGCGTGGCGCTAATTGTTATTTTGGTACCGAAGATTTTTACATTTGGCAATATGCTTCCTATCGTCATTGTGTACGCGCTTATCATTTCTTTCATGCTGGGCAAATCTATTTCTAACCTCTTTTCAAAGGCGTATTTTTCTAAGAATTTCCTTATTTTCCTTGGCAGTTTGCTCTTCTTCCTTTCCGACTTGATGCTGCTTTTCTATGTTTTTGCCGACGTGGGTTATATCTTCGACATACTCTGCCGTGCGCTCTATTATCCGGCAGAAATTTTGCTGGCAATTTCCATAACATACAGCGGGCGTGACGACAAGGAAATGGGTGTGTTCAAGAAGATGTATTGTCGCATTTTTCAGCAGTTTTTTCACTTAATGATACCACTTTTGCCGTACCGTCAACCGAAAATTTTGGAGAGTATGGACGAAGTTGTTGAAGTTTTGAAAGCGAAGGGGATTTCTAAGGTTTTGCTTGTGTCGGACAAGTCAATTATGAAGTTGGGGCTGACAAAGGAACTTGAAGAAAAGGTAGAAAAAGCGAAAATTTCACTTTTTATTTTCGATGATGTCTTGCCGAATCCTACAACGCAAATGGTGGAAGAAGGACTGAAAATCTATAATCAAAATGGTTGCGAGGGCGCCATTGCTTTTGGCGGTGGAAGTGTTATGGACACCGCGAAGGTGATACTCGCAAGGCACGTCTATCCGAATAAGAGCGTCAATAAAATGAAGGGGCTTTTGAAGGTGAATAAAAAGTTGCCACCACTTTTTGCCGTTCCAACCACGGCGGGAACGGGTAGCGAAACAACGCTGGCAGCAGTCATCACCGACGCCAACACGCACGATAAGTACGCCATAAACAGTTTTCCGCTCATTCCGCACTATGCTGTTTTAGATTACAAAACAACCCTGAATCTTCCAAAAAATATCACCTCCACCACCGGCATGGACGCGCTCACCCACGCCGTAGAGGCGTATATTGGCAAGTCCACCACGCGTCTTACGAGGGATATGTCGGAGAAGGCGGTTAAACTTATTGTGGAAAATCTGAAAACTTGCTATGATGAACCGACAAATATAACGGCGCGCGAAAATATGCTTAGGGCGTCCTACTATGCCGGCGTGAGTTTCACCATTTCGTATGTGGGATATGTGCACGCCATTGCGCACTCGCTGGGCGGGCAGTACGGCACACCTCACGGCTTTGCAAATGCGGTTATTCTTCCTCATGTGCTGAAAAAATATGGCAAGTCCGTCGAGAAAAGATTGGCAAAATTAGCAAGAATTTCCGGCGTTGCCTTAACTTTCGACGACGATAGCACGGCGTCTGATAAATTTATTGCATATATTGAAGAACTTAATTCCCACTTTAATATTCCAACCACAATTTCCGATTTAAAAGAGGAGGACATCGAAAAGTTGGCGCGCCATGCAGACAAGGAGGCAAACCCGCTCTATCCTGTTCCAAAACTTTATGGCGCCGCGGAACTTATGGAAATTTACGAAGAATTGTTGACTAAAAATAATTCAAGTTACTAAACCAAAAGTAAAAAAGGACAATTGTTATGATTGAAGATATCGTAAAGAATGCGCGCGAATATTTTAACACCGGCGCCACGCTTGATTATAAATTCAGAATTGAGGCGCTTAAAAAGTTAAAAAAGGCGATTGTAATGCATGAAAAAGACATCTTTGACGCTTTAAAAGCAGATTTGGGCAAAAGTGCCACGGAAAGTTATATGTGCGAAGTTGGTATGGTGCTGAGCGAACTTAACTACGCCATAAAAAATTTGAAAAAGTGGATGAGGAACGAGAAGGTGCGAACGCCACTTGCCCAGTTTCCGTCCAAAAGTTTCATTGTGAAGGAACCGCTTGGGGTGGTGCTTGTTATGTCGCCGTGGAACTACCCTTTCATGCTTGCCATTGACCCTCTCATAGGGACGCTTGGCGCGGGAAATTGCGCCGTTATAAAGCCGGCAAGTTATGCCAAAAACACCTCGCTTGTTATAAAGAAGATTATAGGCGAGTGCTTTGAGGAGAGATATGTTTCGGTGGTTTTAGGCGGGCGCGAGGAAAACGCGACGCTACTTGAACAGCGCTTCGACCACATCTTTTTCACGGGCAGTGTGGGTGTAGGCAAATTTGTGGCGGAAATGGCATCGAAAAATTTGACGCCGGTGACGCTGGAACTTGGCGGGAAAAGCCCTTGCGTGGTCGATAAAACGGCAAACTTAAAGATAAGCGCAAGGCGAGTTGCGTTTGGTAAGTTTTTAAACGTTGGGCAAACTTGCGTCGCGCCCGATTACCTTCTGATTGACAAAAGCGTAAAAGAGGAGTTTTTGGGATATTTAAAGGCGGAAATTGTGAAGATGTTCGGGGAAAATCCGCTTTCTAATGAAAATTATGGGAAAATAATCAACGAAAAACACTTTGCTCGCATAAAATTACTAATTGACAGCGATAAGGTGGTGTTCGGCGGGAAGTTCGACGAAAAATCACTGAAATTGGAGCCGAGCATTCTCGACAATGTCACGCTTGACGACGCTTGCATGAAAGGGGAAATTTTTGCGCCCATTTTGCCGGTTCTGACCTTTACAACAGTGGACGAGGCGGAAAAAATTATAAAAAAATTCGAAAAACCGCTGGCGCTCTATCTTTTCTCTACCGACAAGCGCGTTATCAAGCATTTCCTTACCGCTGTGCCTTATGGCGGAGGGTGCATAAACGACACCATAATTCACCTCGCCACAACCAAAATGGGCTTTGGTGGAGTTGGATACAGCGGATACGGCTCATACCACGGCAAGCGCAGTTTTCTTCTGTTCTCGCATGAAAAAAGCATTGTGAAAAAGAGTCCGTCAGTGGACCTTCCAATTCGCTACCAGCCTTATTCAAAGTTGAAAGACAAACTTATTCGCAAATTTTTATAGGAAAATATAAGGTTCGAAATTTTCCACTTAACAAAATTGCCATACTTAAACAAAAGCCTCTAACTAATTTGGTTAAAGGCTTTTATCTTTTGTGAATTAGCAAAAATCATCTTTTGTAATTTTACACCATTTTAAAGGAGTGGGTGCATTTTAGTACCTAGAATTTTGCCCTATCATGTAGCCAATTAATAACATGGTTAGGTCGTTGTTTTGACATCTGTCGCATGGGCAAGATTGGCAAGGCGGAATGCACGGTTGACAAAAAGGAGGTGGACAACACGGGCGTAAGTTTACACAGTCGCCCTGACAGTACTTTGATGAATACTTCATTTTGTGCCTCCATTATCAGTATATAAACTTTCTGCTGAAATGTTAACATTGTAGATTTATTTTTTTCCTTGCACGCTTATTCTAAGTTGCTTTTTGTTCTAAAAATAATTCCTTTTGCATATCATGATTTAGGAGAAGGTTATGTTAGATTTTTTTGCGGAGAACTTTTCGGGGTGCGTCTTTTTGGCGGTGATTTTAATGGCGATGATACCAACGATTGAAAGTAAAATTGCCATACCTTTCGGGCTTTCCTATGCCATTTGGGGTGAGGCGACGCTTTCGCCGATTGCGAGTTTTGCATGTGCGTATGTTGGCTCAATGCTACCGAGTGTTTTAATAATTTTAATTGTCCGAAAATTGAAAAATAAGGCGAGCGGATTTGTGTGCGATAAGTTTATCAATGGCGCAGAAAGTAGATATCACAAAAAACTTGCCGAACTTTCGTCGAAGTCTAAGACCTTTTACAAACTTTCCACACTTGCGCTTTTTGTTGCCGTGCCTATTCCGCTCACAGGGGTGTACAGTGGAAGTTTGATTGCGGGGCTAAGCAATTTGAAAGTTTGGCAGGCGTTTATTGCGATTGCCGTTGGCGAGTTTATTTCCTGCCTTGCAGTGACGCTTTTGTGTATGCTATTTGAAAATTCCACGCTCTATATTTTGCTTATTTCGCTGGCGCTTGTGGTTATTTTCCTTCTTTCCGATATTGTCTTTATGCTTATAAAGAAGAAAAAGAAACGCACCATTGAAAATGTATAATAAGAAAGAGAAGTGCACCGCTGAAAAATGCCTAAACACCTCACTTAAAATGTTAAATATTGCATTTGAAATGCTATATATTCTGATAAAAAATCTAAAACAACTCGCTTAAAATAGTTAAAATTTTTTTGAAAATTGCTATATTACTTCATTTAAAATATTAATATTGAGAATATGCAAAAAGAAAATATGGCGTAGTATGCATTGCATAATACACCATATATTGTGCTGTTTAGTTTTTTTGCAATTGCTATTACGATAATTTTAAATAGTGTTTTAATTAGTATTTAAAAATAAGTTTTCTTAGTTTAGTGGCAAAGTATTTCTTGCGTATTGTTTTTTAAAGTGAGTTTTAAACTTGTAAATTTTGTTTTTGTAAGTTGGTGTTTTTTCCACTTATTTGATAATCGCTTAACTAAAATTAATGCGCAGTTGTGCTGTTTAGCCTTAAATCTTTACCCGAAAGGTTGATGGCAATGGAGGTGGAGCGGTCGACGATTCGCGAGAAAATTCGCTCGTCATAGCGGTCGCTAATTTCACTGAGGGTGAGGTTGGAGGTTATGATTGTGCAGAGCTTTTTCATTTTGCGCTCGTTTATCACATGGAACAATAGTTCCACCGTTATGCCCTTATAGATAGTTTCCGTGCCGAGGTCATCAATGAAAAGAAATTCGCACGTTACATATTTATCCAAAATTTCCTCGTCATATTCAAAGCGGTATTTTTTAAAGTCACGGCTCATTTGAAAGGCGGTGACAAGTTTTACAATCCTTCCGTTTTCAATAAGTTCGCTAGCGATTGCCTTTGTTAGATAGGTCTTTCCCACGCCAACTTCGCCGGAAATGAAGATTAGGTTTTTCTTAAAATCGCCGTGGCACCATTCTTTCATTTTGTCGTAGAGTTTTTGGTACTCCTTTGGCGCCGTTTTTCGTGCTTCCTCAAAAGAAAACAACTCGCCGAAGTTGCTTTCGGAAAGCAGCAAATTTGATATCTCTTTTTTAAGGCACGCGCACATTTTGCCATCAATGTAAAGGGCGTCTTTGCACTTTGGGCAGGCGTAACTAATGCTAAGGTCGATATTTTTTTCAGCGAGGTATTTTTCTAACTTTTCTCTAAGAGTTTTCTCGCTTTTTTTATCCGCTTTCTCGCCATATGCTTCACTCTTAGCGTTTTCAATCATCAACTTTTTAAGTTTAAAGTTGAGGTCTTGAAAGGCATCGTCACTCCTCAGCAAGGTGAGATTTTTTTCCAAGTTTTCGTTTAATTTTTGGTGGCGTTTTCGAAGGTTCTCTTCCGCTTTTAAAACAATCGTTCTTTTCATATCACACCTCAATTTCGTCTATCGACTGAAAGAGCGCGTTCATCTCTTCGCGAGAATAATTTCGCTTATTCGCCATTTTTTCCTTCTTATTAACGGCGATATTGCCGGCGTTTTTGGCGTCGTCAAGCGTTTTGATGTTCTTATCGTGATAGGAGGAAAGCACCATGTTTAAATATTGCATCGGCTGTTCCTTGCCGAGGGCGAGGGTGCAGGCGTAATCAATGACCTCGTCCGGCAAAAGCCAATTTTCCTTCCAAATTTTATATTTATCGCGGTCGAATTGATTGACATTTCGGCTGAGCCCGATGCTCTCAAGTATGCCTTTAATTTTCTTGTCAACCGACAAAACGCTGTTAAAGTATTCGTTCAAACTTTCGGCGCTCAGTATGCCAAGTTTGTGAAATTTTTGTAAAATTCTATCCATGCCGTCCAGCGTTCGGACGCTCGTTTTAAAGGCATAGTTGGCAACACGCTCTAACATCTCCACCGAAAAGCCCAAGTTGAACCATTTGTAGACATAATTTTCTACCACTGGCTCCAAATTTTCGTAATAAAGCCCCAAATTTCGGGTGATTTTTTTTGCAATATCAAGCGACGCTTTTTTCTCGCTTTCAAAGTTTTCAATTTCCTCTTTGGTTAAAAGTTTTAAGGAGAAATATTTCTTTAAAAGGGCGTCTAAATATTCAAAATTCGACTTTTTTAAGTTTTTTGCGACATATAAAATAACCTCATCGTCAAAGCCGAGTTCCCGCCAAGTCTTATACAGCGTGCGCTCACTGACAGAAGGCAAGCGCTTTAATTTTAGCGTTTTAAACACATATTCTAAGCCGGTGTTTAGGGTTTCGAATTGAAGGATTTGATTTTCAATTTGTTTGGCGGTGAGTATTCCGCGGTTTGCCCAATCTTTCGCCACGGTGACTATGTAGGAATAGCCGAGTTTTTCGTCGTTTTTGGCGTCCACGCAGTACTTTATCACCATGATGAGTGCCTCTTTTTCCATGTGCTTGTTTTCAATTATGTTGTAATATTCCTCATATTCCTTCGGGGTAATCATGCGTCCAGCGAGAATCTCTTGCGCCTGCGTATTGAAGGTGGCGTATTTTTTGACATTGTACTTCTTTATGCCGTTTAGGGCGTTTGTTATGGGGAGATACCTCACTTCAAACGGAATAACTTCAAGTATCTGCACAAGCCCTTGCTCTTGCCAATAATAGAAGCAACTTTCCACTTCCTCCACGCTCATTTTAAGTTCGTTTGCAAAATTTTCCAGCGTGTTGTCTTTACTGCTAGCGTCTTGGCACTTGTATAGCCCATAAAGATACACCTTCACGCACTCTTCGCTTGCGTACGGAAGATAGTTATTGATGAAAATGTTGTCAACGCTGGTGGTGTTATTTGCCACCGCGTCCACAGAAAGCCGACAAAACGCCATAATTTTCTCCTTTGCGGATAAATTGTAGCATAACGCAGGAAAATTTACAACTTTTTCGTTATTTTTTGAGGAAAATTATAATAAAATATGGCATGAAAAAGATTTCGCTATTATTTGTTTTGATATTTGCTCTTCTATTTTTTCTTGTGGGCTGTAATTTTTCTAGCGACGGTAAACTTAACTCTTACACCCTTGATTGCCACTATGACAGCGCCTCTCATACCTTGTCAGGCAAGGAGGAGGTTGTTTTTTATAACGACTATGACAACGCGATTGACGAACTTAAATTTTTCCTCTATCCTAACTCCTTTAACGAGGGTAAGGAGGCGGTGAGTGACAGTTATTTCAACCGAGCCTATCCAACCGGCGAGGAAAGTTTTGGCGATATCACCATTGAAAGCGTTTTTTGTAATGGCGAAAGTTTGCCGTATTCCATTAACGATGAGGGCAGTATTTTAACAACCTCGCTAGTGAGCGAAATATATCCCGACGAAACCGTCACGGTGGAAATTGCTTTTACGGTCAACCTTGCAAATATCAATCACAGGCTGGGCTACGGCGAAAACACCGTCAATTTTGGCAACTTTTACCCGATTTTGTGCGTTTACGAAAACGGCTTTGTTTTAAACAGTTTTGCCTCGAATGGCGACCCTTTTTACAGCGAGGTGGCAAACTATGATGTGACGCTTTCGTTTGACGATAGTTTTACGCTGGCAAGCACCGGCGATGTGGTTAGTGAAAGCATAGATAATGGTGTTAAAACGGTGAAAATTTCCGCTTTAAAGGTGCGCGATTTTGCTTTCACACTGTCTGAAAACTTCGAGGTGGTTTCAAGTAGCGTCGGCGATATAACTGTCAACTATTTTTACTATGACGAGGAAAACTTCGAGGAAAATCTACTTGTGGCGTGCGAAGCAATGGAGTATTTTTCGGACCTTTTTGGCGAGTATCCATATAAGACGATAAATGTTGCCAAAACCAACTTTTGCTTTGGTGGCATGGAATATCCAAACCTTGTTTTTATCTCTGACGAGGTCGCGGACGCCGTCACATATAAGTATGTCATTGTGCACGAACTTGCGCACCAATGGTGGTATTCGCTTGTTGGAAATAACGAATATACCGAGGCGTGGCTAGATGAGAGTTTAACGGAATATAGCACCGCGCTTTTCTTTGAAGAATACGAAAAGTATGGCATGAAGTACACTGACATCATCGACGGCGCGCTTAATTCCTATCAACTTTTTGTTTCCACCTATGAAAGCATTTTGGGCGATATCGACGAAAGCATGAACAGAAATTTAGGCGAATTTAGCACCGAGCCGGAATATGTCAACTGCGTCTACACCAAGGGCGTTTTAATGTTTGATAGCATTCGTGACACTTTGGGCGACAACAAGTTTTTTAAGTGCCTTAAAAACTATTTTGAAGATTATGCCTACAAAATTTCCACTCAAAACGATATCATTCAAAGTTTTTCAAAATCTGCGCACATGGACCTAACAAATTTCTTTTTGGCGTGGCTAAACGGCGAGGTTGTGCTTGGCAATTAGTTTGCTATGCCCTTTAAAATTTAAGCACAAGCGTTATTAATTTTGATTAGATAATTCCTTTGCCCATGCTAAAACGCAACTTTCGGCGTCGGCGTACTTAAATGACACATCTTTGAAAACAACATAGCCCTTTGCTTTGGTTGCCTCAATGTTTTTATTTTTAAATGCGATGTAGTTCAAAATTATATTTTTCTAAAAGCGACCCATTAATTATATGCGAGTCGTCAATTACCGCATCACAGCCTTTAATTGCCCATTCAATTTTGGCATTGACATCATTTCCTTCAATGGGCAAAAATTCGTCGAAATCTTTTTGGCACTGCAAAATGTTTTTATAGTGGAAGGCAAACATACATTTTGTGGTCTTTCGCTCTTCCTTAATCATTCTGCTAGCCGAAAGCGAGGCGAGGTTGTTGGAGATAAAATAGAAGAATTTAAAGTCATCATCAAACAAACCCTTCAATACCTTCCTTAATTTCTTCGATTCGTCACCAATTTTATTCAACAACACAAGACAACATTTATTTTTATTCAAATTTTTCATACCTTTTCCTTTTAATTTGTGAATAATAGTAGATAAATACACTCACAGTATATATTATAGCACAAAAATACGGAATGTAAAGTAATTTTGATAACATTAGTAGTTATTTTTATAAAAATTTCAAGTAAAATTTTTATATAAGAGAGTGTGTATGGAAAACGAAATGACTGAAAGACGAAAAAATCTCATCAACCGCGTGGGCTATTTTAGAACAAAAGCAAGGCTCAGTGCGCGTGATTTATCGCTTAGAATGGGTAAGTCGCCGGGATATATAACCAAATTTGAGGCGGGCGGAATCAATTTGCCCATGGACGTCCTTTTCGACATCATGGAAATTTTGGGTGTGTCTGAGGAGGAATTCTTCTCTTGTGACCCAGAAAAATATGCGCGAGATAAAAAATTTTTAATGAAATATCGAAATCTTTCAAAAGAAAATCAAGATTTAGTTTTTAATATAATGGAAAGTTTAAAGTGATTTACTTGACAAGGGCTCGTCCCGGGTGCTAAAATTACCTCGGGAGTAAATCATGAAAAGATTTGTGACGGGTATTAAGCCGACCGGTTACGCCCATATAGGCAACTACTTTGGCGCAATCAAGCCGGCAATTGAACTTAGTAGGGGAAAGGAGTATGAGTGCTTCTATTTTATCGCAGACTATCATGCGCTCACCACGCTGAACAGTAAGGCGGAAATGAAAGAGTATTTTTACAACATCGCTTGCACATGGCTTGCCTGTGGACTCGACCCCGAAAAGGTGGTTTTTTACCGTCAATCGGATATCAAAGAGGACTTTGAACTTAATTGGATACTTTGCAATGTCACGCCTAAGGGGCTTATGAACAGGGCACACGCGTATAAGGCGTGTGTGGAAAAAAACGAGGCAAATGGACTAGATAGAGATGACGGCGTCAATATGGGGCTTTATAACTATCCAATTTTGATGAGTGCTGACATCATGCTTTTTGATGCCGACTATGTGCCTGTCGGGCTCGACCAAAAACAACATATTGAAATTGCACGAGATATTGCTCATAATTTTAATGTAAAATACGGCGAAACTTTGAAAGAGCCAATGGAGTTTATCGACAAAAATAACAACACGCTTGTGGGGCTTGACGGACGTAAGATGAGTAAAAGTTATAATAACACCATTAAACTATTCAGTGAAGAGAAGGAATTAAAAAAGAGCATTTTCAGAGTGGTCACCGATAGCCGTCTGCCGGGCGAACCTAAGGACACGGATTGCACTGTGAATAAACTTTACAAGTTGTTTGTGAGTGAAAGTGAGGCAAAGGCGTTTGAAGAGGACCTCTTAAAAGGCCTTGGTTGGGGTGACGCCAAAAAGCGTCTTTTTGAGGTGGCAAATAGTTATATCTCTCCGATGAGAGAAAAGTTTAACTACTATATGGCGCATAAGGACGAGGTTGACAAGATTTTGGACGCAGGCGCTGTGAAGGCGCGTGTGGTAGCGAAAGAGGTGCTAGATAGAGTTAGAAAGGCAATCGGCGTGTAAGCGGGCGGGCGCAAGGCAAGCGCGGGCTAACCGCGCTTGCGCTCGCCGAATGGCGAGCCTTCTTCCCGCGCGGAAGGGCAAGGCGAAGAGGCGCTAAAAAAATCTGTGGTGCGCGGGAAGGACTTGCGCCCGCCAAAGGCGCTCACCGGAACCCGTTTCCTAAGAGGAAATAATAATTAAAACAACAACTTTTGTAAGTTAATAGGAGTTAGATAAAAGATGATAAGCGATATAGAAATAAAAAACAAATGGTTTGAATTTTTTGAAAGCAAGGGCTTTAAGAGGATAGATAGTTATTCTATCATTCCGGAGAATGACCCGACCGTGCTATTCACCACCGCTGGTATGCACCCACTTGTGCCATACCTACTTGGCGAAAAGCACCCAAAAGGCAACAAGATATGTAACATTCAGCGTTGCATACGCACCACCGACATCGACGAAGTGGGCGATGACAGTCACCTCACCTTTTTTGAAATGCTGGGCAACTGGTTTTTGGGCGAGTGCGACAAAAAGAAGATGATTGAATATTCTTACGAATTTATCACAAGCCCAAAATATTTGGGGATTGATAAGTCACGCGTGGCAACCACGGTTTTTGCCGGCGACGAACATGCTCCGCGCGACGAGTTTGCATATAACACTTGGAAGGCGTGCGGAATTGAAAACGTCTATTATTTAGACAAAAAGCACAATTGGTGGGCGCTTGGTGGCGGTGTTGGACCTTGCGGACCTGACACCGAGATGTTCCTTGACACCGGCAAAGAGAAGTGTTCGGAAAGTTGCTCGCCGGCGTGCGACTGCGGGAAATACTTAGAGTTTTGGAACGATGTTTTCATGCAATATGTAGTGGAGAAAGAGGGCGACCAAGTGAAGCCTCTTTCTAAGCCGAACATCGACACCGGCATGGGCTTAGAGCGCGCCATGGTGGTGATAAATGGACTTAGTTCCGTCTATGATTACGGCGTTTTGAAAAATGCCATCGACCTTATTGAGTCCCGCGCAGGTGTGAAATACCTTGAAAGCGAAAAATCAAAGCGTTCCTATCGAATTATAGCCGACCATATCCGCTCTGCCCTTTTCATTTTGGGCGATGAAAGAGGGGTTGTGCCAAGTAACGTTGGGCAAGGTTATATTTTGAGGCGACTTATTAGGCGCGCGGTCAACTGCGCAAGAGATATCAAACTTGACACCAAGTATTTTTCGAACCTTATCGACATCTACGTTGACAGGCACGGTGAGGACTACGCGGACATCAAGAAAAATCGCGAATTTGCAAAAACCGAACTTCAAAAGGAAGTGGAAAAATTCTCAAAGGCGCTGGAAGAAGGCCACAAGGAATTTGACAAGGTGATTGCCGGCATTGAAAAGCATAAGGAGTTTGCCTTAAAAAACGGCGAAATTGTACCGTCGGTTATCTCGGGCAAGGCATGTTTTAGGCTTTACGACACCTTTGGTTTTCCTTTTGAACTGACAAAGGAACTTGCGAAAGAGATAGGCTTTAGCGTCGACGAAGAAGGCTACAAAAAGGCTTATGCTGAGCACCAAGAGAAGAGTAGATCTGCCTCTGCGGGCACTTTCAAGGGCGGGCTTGCTGATACGTCCGAAAAAAGCGCCTATCTTCACACGGCAACACACCTACTTATGGCAGGACTGAGAAAGATGTTCGGCGCGGGCGTTATGCAGAAGGGCTCGAACATCACGCCGGAGCGCATGAGGCTGGACTTTAACGTTGACCACAAACTCACTGCGGAAGAGTTAAAAACACTTGAAGATTTTGTCAATGACAACATAAAACGCGAAATCCCTGTCACCTTTGAAGAGATGTCGCTTGACGAGGCGAAAAAAAGCGGCGCAGTTGGCGTGTTTGAAAGTAAGTACGGCGAAAAGGTGAAAGTTTACACAATTGGCGATGTTTCCAAGGAAATCTGTGGCGGACCGCACGCTAAGAACACCAAAGACCTTCATCATTTCAAAATTGTGAAAGAGGAAAGTTCGTCGGCGGGCATAAGACGAATAAAGGCGATTTTAGATTAAATGCCTTGACAAGGGCGTTTAAGATTGTTAGAATAGAAATGTAAACATACTGACGAAAGTTACTTGAAAATTAAAGAACAACAGCAAGTTAAGGTCTAAGTCGGGTTTAGTTTTATTAAAATTATTTATAGGAGGTAACATGGCGCAGGGAGGTATAAGAAAGGGATTTTTCTTCTATTTCGGGCTTTTTGTACTTTTGCTTATTGCCATATTTTTGGTGATTTTGGTCATTCTTTTCTTCAATCCGGGTAAGACTATATGCTGGCTACAATACTTTAATAAGGGCGAAACCGTACAACTGCAAATGACCACCGACGACAGCGAAACGCCGATTAATTTGACGGACGGAAGTATCGACCGAATTGTGGTGGATTGCTCGTACGCCAATGTCTATGTGCAAGTTAATGAGGAAATTGGCAAAAGTTGCGTGCAGATTGTCAACGAGGCGTCTGGGTTCGCCACATACGTGCAAGCGCGACCATTTGAATACTCGGTTGTGTACGATGAGCAGGCCCCTTCCACACTTCGCATAAGCGTCACTGAGCCAGTGGGCTTTATCTATCTTTCAAAGAACATCTCAATCACAATTAACATTCGCGCAAGTTACTCGCAAGGCAACGGCGTGGTCACCGACGGCGACTTTTCGAATGTTGATTTTGAAATCACCACCACCGACGGAAATATCTTCCTTGGCACCTCTCAAGCGCTTTCGCATGAGATTCGCCCGGGCAATATAACGGCGAAAACGGGAAGCGGAAATATTTACCTTTCAAGGAACTTGGAACTAGATAACACAAGGTCGCTCTCGCTTACCACAGGAAGCGGGGATATAACCACTGATAACTACAACATCTCGCTCGACGATTCTGGCAATCTCGACACTGGCGATAATGCCAATCTCAACGCGAAAGGCATTGTTATGACCATGGGAAGTAGCCTCACTTTGTCCACCAACACTGGGCAAATGGACTTCGACCTCGTTAGCATTCTGGGCATGGGCAACCTTCGTATGGAAAATGAAAATGGCAATATCACCATTGACCAAATTAATGTTAGCGCTATAGAATTAGACGCCTACGAGGGTAACTACTATTTCGGCACCGTCACCGCCGATGAGGTTTCCTTCACGCCGTCTGAGGATAGAATTATGTCGCCAAACATTAGAATTGGCACGCTGAGAGGAAATATATTTATCTCTTCCTCACGCACCAACGCTTCGCCAGATGTCACCGTCGACCACCTTTTTGGCAGGTTGTCTGTTACAAACACAAATGGCACATATAACATTGGAGAGATTAGTGGAGTTATTGTTTTTGATTCTAACAGCGGAACGTTAAACGCCACGCTAGCAGATAATAGAATTTTATCGCAGGCTGACACCATTGAAACCGAGAGCGGAAATATCACCTTGACCTATGCGGGCACTTTCAATAACACCATGAACATAACCACCAACAGCGGGCGAGTGAGGATAAATATCTCTGATTCCACTGGGTTTACTTCCACAGCGAAAGACACTAACGGCGAAAACTTGCCAAGCGACTCAAATCGAATATCCGTCAATATCGGCACCAACGAGGCGGTCAAAAATCCGCTCACCGTTCCGGGCGATGGAACGCGTAGTGGTACTATCATTATAACCACCGGCGGGAATGTGGAATATTTGAAGATTGATTAAAATTATTAAAACCTTTTGTGCTAATTTTGTAAGTCGCAAAAGGTTTTTTATCGCGATAGACAAAGATTTTAAATTTTATTTTCCTTTTAAAAATATTCACATTAAAAAAGAAGCGCAGTTTGTGTTTTTTGCAAAAAATTAAGATTTTAGGAATTTTTAGCCTATTTTTTATGTGAAAATTACGAATAGATAAATATTTTGCGAAAATATTTGGAAAAATAGGAGTAAATATGTTATTAATATAATATATGACTTACTATTTCTTACATATTTAAGATTTTCTTTTAAGTGAAGTTTTCTTATAAAAGATAAGCACAATTTACCAAATTTTTGTGGCAAAACATTAGATATTTTTATTAAAAGTCAAAGCACTTAAGAAATTTTAACAACTTATTCACACTTCACGGCGTGAATTAGAGAGGGGGAAATGAAAAAAACTTTTAAAATTTCAATTCTATCTATCTTAACATTTCTTGCAGTTTGCGGAATCTTACTTTTTTCGTTGCCTAAAACATTTTCGTCAAGCGCTTTGATTGTTGAACAAAATGCCGATGTGGAAATAGGGTCGGCAAGTGAACTTGTTGATTTTGTCAATAGATACTCGTCAGTCAACTCTGCCACGACCATTGCTTTGACAAGCGACATCACGCTTGCCGACTCCGACATTCTTACGGGGACGATTGGCACGCAAGAAAATCCGTTCACCGGCACTTTCGACGGAAACGGACATACTATCAGTAATCTCAACTTTTCCTTTACTAGCGTGACGAATGATGTTCCGAATTACATCGGGCTTTTTGGTGTGACAAGTGGCGCAACAATAAGGGATTTACAAATTGCCGGCACCACAACGGTGACTGTCAAGTCTTCGCCGAACACGCTTAACCTTGGTATCCTTGCTGGGCAGACAAATAATCGCATTGTCACGGAAGATGTTAATGGCGTAAGTGTGACACGCTCAGTGCAAACGCTTGTTGAAAATTGCATAATAACTTCCAATTTAAATTACATAGACAATGAGGTTTCAACTGAAAGTGTTTCAAGTGGCATAAAAACGCTTGATATGGGCGGATATGTTGGCGATATGAAAAATACCACCATTCAAAATTCCTTCTATAGACCAAGCGGAACCACTTCTTTTGAACTTGATAATATTTATGGGCGATATGTGAAGATTGGCGGTATCGCGGGCGCCATGGAAAACTCCACTGCGCTTTTTGTGGTCAGCGCACCTACCATAAGCGTCCAAGCAAGCGAAAGTTATGTTGGAACGGTATATTTGGGCGGAATTTTCGGCACAATTGGGCAAAGCAATTCGGGCGTTATCAACTCAATCTCAGAACCTACTTTTAATGTGGTGAATAACTCGGATAGCACCTTCCACATCGGCGCGGTAGGCGGATATATCCTTCAATCGACAAGTGAAATTTCGTATGTGTATTACAATTCCGATAACATCAACTCCGGTGACTCCACCTATTATTACACCGCCTTTGCAAACAGCACCGATTCGGCGAATGGAAATGTTGTGGCAAAGGTTTCCGACACCATAATCAGCCACTCGGGCGGAGCGAGGGACTATTTTGACAGTAAAGATTGGAATGGACTATATGGCGACCATTGGGATTTTGCCAACATCTTTTTAATTCAAAATAACAACATCTCCTTGCAAGCGTTTCGCGGTGAATTTTTGGTTGGGCTTAGCACATCTAGCACTAGCGTGGGCGGAAATATCATTGAGATATTAGAAGAGAATAATGTTGTAAATAACGAATTTGAGGTTGAGGCGGACTATAACGACGTGGTGCAAATATCCTTCAAGTTCAAGTTTAACGATGCGATAAACGAACAGATTGGGCAGTATTATAGGCTATCCAACCTCACACTTCGAAGTGGCGAAACAAGGTCGGTTGCTTCTTTCAGTAGGCGCACAAGCGAAAGCGGGCAAGACTATTACATTTTAAATCCGCTGGAAGATTTTGAAAGACTGAGCATGACCTATGATGAGGAAGAGGGTATTTATACTCTTATTATCGCGGGTGTTACAAATAACTATTCTGGTCAATATCAACTCAATATCTCAGCAAATCAGTTTGTTGGAAGATTTGAATATCACCTTTATTCTGAGGACGATAACGGCAATGAATTTGAAGTTGTGGAACAACCTAAAACCGAGTGCTATGTCTTTAACAGGTCGGGAGGCGTTCAAAATTCGCCAGACTACACCGTGCCCGATGTCACTTACAACGGGAATTATACCGTTTCCACTCAAGCAAACTCAAGGTCGATTTATGAGTTTAAAGGTTGGTATTTGATGACGGGCGACGAGGCAAACCCGGCGAACGATATCTTATTAAGTGCGCCTGACGCAAACGAGGACGGAACAAGCGGCGATACCTTTTCAAACGCTGACCTAACTTTCACTTTCCCAACTATCACCACCGCACAAGGCGAGCAAATTACACTTATCGACGACTTCGTTATTTATGCAAGGTATGTTGACAATGCTTGCTCACTGACCTTCCTTTTGAATGAAGGGGTAGAGCGAGTAGTAATTTCCACAGATGCCAATACCATAACTGAAACCGACACCACAATTCAAGTTCGCAAGCAAGATGATTTCAAGTTGGAACTATATTTAAACGACAACTACACCTTTGATGTGGATACCTTTGTTGAGCAGTTTAACACCATGACCGGCTTTTGTGAGTATGCCGTAAATAGTTCCAATTCGCAATACTTTGAATTCTATTTCGACCTAACTCAACTTAATGACCCTACATACGAGGATACGCTGACCCTCAACTTCAATGGCTTTATCACCGAGGACGAACCTGAAACCGATTGGACACTTATTTGGATAATTGTCGGCTCTATATTAGGTGGACTTGCTTTGATTGCTGTTATTGTTATCATCATTGTGGTGGTAAGACGCAAGAAAGGCGGTGGTGGTGGTGGACGCCGAAAGATGTCCTATAGAAATATGTATTATTAATATTAAAAATTTAAGTTTTGTAAATAAATATGCTATAATTGTTTTAGCGCAAAATTTTGTCAGCATAATTTGAATGAATATTAGTCTCGTTCAAATAAACAAAAATTCGTTTATGCTTTGGGGCGTCTGCTCAAAAAAATAGTATTATGCAACAAGATATGGTGTAGTATGCAAGAATGCTACACCGTGTATTTTTAATGTTGTTTTGGAAATTTTAGGATTTTGTTCGCCTATTTTTATTTTCTTTGCGCGAAACAATGAAAATTTTAGTTTAGGATTTTAGTTAATTTTTTGAGGACTATCGCTTTTTTTAGGAAAAATATTTTATAAGCAGGTCAATGCTTTCGCTGATTCCTTTAAAAGTGCTTTTAAATTTTAGGATTAGATAAAAATTTGCAAAGTGTTAGTTACACTTTAAATAACCAAAATAACTCTGCCGTTGAGGAGGTACAATAGGAGCGTCTCGGCGAGGTTTAAAACAAGAAGGATAATAAGCCCCAAAAGTAGAAACAAAAGGCGGTTACATTCGGCTTTGGCGTAGCGCTTGCAGTTACCGTTGATTTTGCTAGAGATAAAGTAGAACATGATAAGCGCAAAGAGCATTAAAAGTTGGCATGGCAAAATGACAACTATGGCTGTCAAACTTCCGCCAATGCCGTATAAGATAAAAATAAGCGTGAAATTTAGTCCGAATAGATAGGCGCGGTAGACAATCAGTATCTCCGCCACGGGAAATAGTATTGGCAGAAAGGAACAGCCAAACAAAATTAAAATATTTATGGAAAGCGAAAGCATTCGAGAGAAAAATGCCGACGACGAACCAGCAAACCCACTTTCAAAGTCGTCGAGTGAAATCTCTTGAAGGCGAGACAGGTTGGCGCTTCCCGAGTATTTTATTGCCACAAAAATTCCAGCAGAGAGCGAAATTAAAACCAAAATTATTGTGATGATAAACTTGATTCGATTTTCCTTCAAAGTCTGCGTGCAGGAAAACCGAAGTCCGTTTATAAACGAATGAGATTTATATGACTTTATCATAGTTTATGATATTAATTTTTTTGGCGAAAAAGAACATTTTGTTTGTTTTTAGAGTAAATAATGAATGTTTGACGATTGAAATGTTAAAAATGTGTGCGGTGTTTGCATTAATGCGTTTTAATAAAGGTTTTTTGTTTGACTTTTTAAGGCGAGCGGTGTAAAATGCAAGGTAGAGGTGAAAAAATGAGGCTTATAGGCGATATCTATGAGAGCAATGTGTTTATAACGGATAATGCTTTAATCGTTGACGCAGGTGCGAACTTAAACAAAGTTACTGGTGCCGTGAAAAACAAAAAAATTGACGGAGTTCTTCTCACACATGGGCATTTTGACCACGCGTATTTTGCCATGGACTATGCTCAAAAATATGGTGTGAAGATATATGCCAGCGCTAAGATTGAAGAGTATCTTCGCGAGCCTAAAAAGAACTATTCCACTGATTTTGAAGGTATGGAATTGAAGATTGACGATTTTTCAAATTTTGTTTTATTGCACGGCGACGGAGAATTTTCCGTTCAAAATGTGAAAGTAAAATATTTTCAACTCGGCGGGCACAGCAAAAGTGATATGTGCTTTTTGGTGGGCGATGACCTCTATGTTGGCGACACGATTGTAGGGCGTGGCATTGGCAGAATGGATTTGTATGGCGGGAACAAACAGGATATGCTGGAAAGTTTAAAGAAAATTTCCACTTTATCATATAAGACCATGCACTGCGGACACGGCGAGGATTTAACTAAAGATATGGCAGATAAGGTGATTGCCACATATATAAGATTTATGTCGCGCTAGTCAAGTTGAAATTGTGGCACGCAGTAAAAACTTTGCAAATAATAAACAATTTATAAAATTTTTTTAAACAAAAATTTTGGGATTTTGAAAGTAAAAATGAGTGTGTTTTATGTTGGTATAGGAATTGAATAAGACAAAAAGTTAGAAGAACGAAAGGTGGTGGCTTATTTACACCATCTTTTATTTTCTATTTTCACTATCTTTATTTTCACTATTTTTTAATTAGATTTTTTGAATTTGTCTTTTTCTATTTATCTTTTATAATTTCAAAAACTTTTAATTAAACTAAAAATTATTTAAGCAAAATTTTTATCCTTTATATATCAAAATTTGGCGCTTTTTTCATATATATTTCTATGAAAAATGTGTTATTAATTGACAGCGGTTCGGGCGGGGTGAATATTTTAAAAGAGTGCGTCAAGGTCTGCCCTTACTCTAACTATCTTCTATATTGCGACCATGAAAATTTGCCTTATGGCGAAAAAAGCAAGGCGGAATTATTAGAGTTAACCGAAAAAAATTTGCAAAAAATACACAGTTTTTTTAAGTTTAACATTGTGATTTTTGCTTGCAACACCTTAACCGCCACGGTCATCGATGAGATGCGCGAAAAATATAAAAACATAACTTTCATTGGCACTGTTCCTGCTATAAAGCCTGCGCTAAATGAGTTTGAAGAGAAGGACATCCTTTTAATCGCCACAAAAACAACGATTAAAAACAACAAACTTATCGGCAAGTATCGAAATAGCGAAATTAAATTTAAGGCATTGAATCGACTTGCGCCACTTATAGACGAGCATTTGGATGAGTTAGATTTGATTTATCCATATCTAAAAAGGCAGTTAAGTGGCGATTTTAAGGCACTTGTTTTAGGTTGCACGCACTATAAGGCAGTGGAAAAGATAATCAAAGAAATTAAGCCGAATGTCAAAATCTTCGACAGCGCAAACGGCGTTGCAAGGCGCCTGCTCTCTTTCATTCAAGACAGAACCTTTGGCTACCAGGTGCAAATCTACTGCGAAAACAGTGAACTCCGCGCCAAGTTTTGGTGGTTCTATTTAAACTAAAAAAGGAAGAAACTATCTTCCTTTAATTTTTTTAATATACATGATTTTTATGTATTTTTTATTATTTTTTTATATTTATTAATCAATACTCGAAAAGGTTGTTGCTAGTAAAGACTGGGTCGCAGGTGATGTTGATGCCGAGTTTTTTGAGAGTGGTCTCTTCGCTGGATGGCAGAATGTAGGTGGCATGGGCTTCACAACCGTGAAGCTCAGGGAGGCAAGCTAGTGCTTTCTTTGCTTTTTCGTTTTTGGCTGAGCATATTGAGAGCGCCACAAGGATGTCATCCACGGTCAGCAGAGTGCAATGTGATTTTAAGATGTTTGTGCGATAGGACACAATTGGAAGAAGGATATCATCGGTGATTATGTCGTAGTCATCTCCGAGTCCTGCAAGCGTTCTTAGTGCGTTCAAGACAACTGCACCACTTGCTGTGATGACTTTTTTGGACTTGCCTGTGACAACTTTTCCGTCTGGAAGTTCCAGTGCGACAGTTGGGTAGCCATAGTCTTTGGCGGTCTGGCGTGCCACACCGATAACTTTGAAGATGTCATCCTTAACGCCAACTTCGCTGACAAGAGATTTGTTGCGTTCTAAATTATCAAAGGTGATTTGACCTTTTTTGTAGTCACATTCGGCGCGGTAATATCTTCGGAGTATTTCCTTTTTAGCGGAAAGTTGAGCGAGTTTGTCATCGGTTATTGCGTCTTTAAGCATATTGACACCCATGTCGGTTGGGGATTTATACACTTCCTTTCCTGTGATTTTATGTAATATGTTTTGTAAGATTGGGAAAACTGCGATGTCGCGGTTATAGTTTATCGCAAGCGTGCCATAGGCGTTGAAGTGGAATGGGTCGATTTGGTTGACATCGTTAAGGTCCGCGGTGGCAGCTTCATAGGCGATGTTGACAGGGTGTTTAAGTGGCAAGTTCCAAACAGGGAAGGTTTCAAACTTTGCATAGCCCGCTTTCACTCCGCGCTTATGCTCATGATAGAGTTGGCTCAGGCAGGTTGCAAGTTTACCGCTTGACGGCCCCGGCGCAGTGACCACAACGAGTGGGCGAGTGGTTTCGATATACGGATTTGCGCCATAGCCTTCATCACTGACAATCGTCTCCACATCGTTTGGATAGCCCTTGGTGTAGTGATGAAAATACACCTTTTCTCCACGCTGTTCAAGTTTTTGAGCGAACTTTTGTGCGCTTGACTGACCTTTGAAAAGGGTGATAACAAAGGAGGAAACATATAGGTTAAGTTCGCGCATATTGTCGACAAGTCTTAAAACCTCGTCGGCGTAGTTGAGTCCTAAGTCAGCGCGAATTCTGTTCTTTTCAATGTCGTTGGCGCTTATGCACAAAACAATTTCCACCTTATCTTTCATCTTTTGAAGGAGTTTGATTTTGATGTTAGGGTCAAAGCCTGGAAGCACGCGTGCGGCATGAAGGTCATCAAAAATCTTTCCGCCGAGTTCAAGATAGAGTTTGTTGTTAAACTTTTTAATTCTTTTATTGATGTTTTCGCTTTGAAGTTTAAGGTATAGTTCATTATCAAAGCAAGTTTTGTTCATTTCTTTCTTTTTCATATCATTTCTCCTAATAAATAGTATAACCTATTCGTCAAAAATTTCATAACGAATTTGAAAACTTTTCGCATTTTTATTGGAAAATGAAGCAAATTAATTTTATGGATATCAAAACTTCGCTACTTTTAATAATACCAGCGGTTGTGATAATTTTGCTAATATTTCCTATCTTTTTAGAGGTTAAAATTTCCTTTAATCCTTTAAAAAATCGTGGGGTGGTGGCACTTTTTTTATTTAAGAAAAAGTTGATTTACTACTATGTCGAGATGCACGGCAAATACATAACCCTTGTAAACGACACGGAGACCAAGCAAGAGGAACTTGAATTTGATAGCCCTAAGTTTGCGGTTATTGAAGAGTTTATTAAGCAGGTTAAGGACAAAGTGAGATTGAAATATCTTTTTATTTACTATAACATAGGTCTTGGCGATGCTTTTCGCTCTGCCATGTGCGCAGCGAGCGTCAATCAACTTTTAAATTTTATCTTTATCAATCTTAAAAGCAAAAAGCCGACTGCGTCCTTTTGCATATATGACACAGTTTCCTATAATCGCACCATCTTTGAAATGGCGGGTAGAATGAAAATTTCAATTTCTCTTTTCGATTTGGTATATTCTTTTATCTATTCAACCATAATATCAAAGAACAAAATGTAAACTATTTATGGTGTATTATGCATTGCATACTACACCACATATGGTATATAAAGGAGAGATTATGAAACATTATCAAACAGAAAGTTCGGTAAGCGACTTAATTGAAAGCGCCTTTGAAAAAATTAAAACGATTGTTGACACTGGCACGATTGTCGGCGAAAAGTTGGAGACAAGTGACGGCACTGTGATTATTCCTATCTCAAAGGTGACTGTCGGCTATGTTGTTGGCGGTGGCGAGTATGCCGATTTGTCGGCTAGGCGTGTTGCCAATCACTATCCACTTTCTGGCGGTTCTGGTGGCGGTATGAGTGTGACACCTGTCGGCTTTTTGATTGAAAGCGAAGGGCAGTTTTCCTTTATCAATGTGGAGAATAAGGACCTATATCAAACTGTTTTAAACATGTTCAATGCATTTTTGGCGGAAATTCAAAGAAAGGACAAGGAAAAAGATGAAGAGAGCAAAAAGTAAGAAAATTTTGATTTCTTTTATCGCCTTCGTTTTGCTTGCTGGCATACTTTTATCCTCTCTATCCCTACTTTTAATCAATGTGGTAAATGCCGAGATGTACACCTCTGGACTTGCTGGATGTGTGCTTGAAACATCGTCGGGAAGGGTGCTGTATTCCAAAAATAAGGATAAAAAGTTAGCAATGGCAAGCACAACAAAGATTATGACCGCGATAACCGCCATTGAAAATTGCGCTAATTTGGATGAAAAGTTTGAAATATCGCCTAAGGCAGTGGGCATTGAGGGCACTTCGCTCTATTTACGAAAGGACGATGTTTTTTCCACGCGCGATTTGCTTTATGCACTTATGCTTATCTCTGGAAATGACGCTTCGGTGGCGATTGCCGAACATGTGGGCGGTTCAACAAGCGAATTTGTTACCATGATGAACGACTTAGCGAAAAAAATCGGCGCAAAAAATACGCATTTTGCTAACACTCATGGCTTAGATGCGGACGGACACTACACAACTGCCTATGACCTTGCGCTTATAACTGCTTACGCGCTTGAAAATGAGACTTTCAAAGAGATTGTTTCCACTAAAAACATAAAAATTACGAACGGCGAAGGCGAGAATAGGTATTTGAAGAATAAAAACAAACTTTTGTTTAGGCTTGACGGTTGTATCGGCGTGAAAACTGGCTTCACTAATGACGCTGGACGCTGTCTAGTTTCCGCAATCGAGCGTGACGGAGTGCGATTTGTGTGCGTGGTTCTCAACTGCGGACCGATGTTTGAAGAGAGCGAAACACTTTTAAACACCTGCGCGAATACCTACAAACTCTACGACTTAACAAAAATTTACGACTACAAAAAACTCTTGCCTGTCTATGACGGAAGAAAGGACAATGTGAAGATTGGCACGAACGAAAGTTTTATCTATCCGCTTTCGGAGTGGGAGAAAAACAACTTGAAGATTGAGTATAACCTTGTTGACCATGTGGACGCACCACTCAAAAAGGGTAGCGAAGTTGGCGAAATCAAAATATTTTTGGGCAAAGACTTGCTATTTTCCGAAAAAGTTTATACAATAGAAGAGGTTAAACCAAAGACAATCTTCCAACGCTTTAAGGAGTTTGCTGGAAACTGGTAACCTTTTAAGGATAGTTATGCGTATAAACAAATTTTTAAGCACGGCGGGCGTGGCTTCACGAAGAAAGTGCGATGAACTTATTAAAAACGGCAAAATTTTCGTCAATGGCAAAGTGGTGACAAGTTTTGTCGATATAGACGAGAAGAAAGATGTTGTGGAATATAACGGAGAAAGGCTGACCTTGCCTTCCTCTTTTATATATCTAAAAATGAACAAGCCAAAGGGTTATGCTTGCACGGCGAGTGACGAAAAGGGCAGAAAGACAATCTTCGACTTACTTGACGATAAGAGCGTTAGGTTTTTCAATGTGGGCAGGCTTGACTATGACACCGAGGGGCTTATCTTTCTCACTAATGACGGCGACTTTGCTAACCGCATCATCCATCCAAAATTTGAGATTGATAAGGAATACATTGTAACCGTTGAGGGCAAGATGCAAGAGAGCGAGTTTGCAGTTCTAAGAAATGGCGTTGTGGTGAACGGCGAAAGGATGCCAGAGGCGCGAGTGAAACCTATCTCTTTTGACGGCAAATTCACCAAACTTTCGGTTGTTATAAATGAAGGGCAAAACCATCAAGTTAGGCGTATGTTTGAGGCGATAGGTCGCGACATCAAACTTTTGAAGCGCGTGCGCATTGGGAGTGTGAAACTTGGCAATCTCTATCGCGGAAAGGTTAAACCTATGACCGAAGAAGAGATTGAAAGTTTTAAGTGAGAACAAGGAGAAAGTATGATACTCTATCATGGAACACAAGATAAAAATTTGAAAAAACTTGTCACAAATCATAACACTGGACGCGGTGGCGACACAGAAAATATATATTTAACAGACAGTTACGCATGTGCCTTTATGTATGCGGCATCGACAATGAGATTTTTTCAATTTGATAAGAAAACGGACACTTTATGGGTTATGGAAAAAGCGCCTAATGCTTTTGAGAAGATGTATAAAGGGCATGGATGCTTGATTTTTAAGATTGAAATTGAAAATCCTAAGAAAGTGGAGCATCCGACCGGTCATGTATTTTCGTATAACAAAGACATCGTTTTGGATAAAGAAAATTGCGATGTGATTGATGATTGCTATGAGAAACTACTTGAACTTGAAAAGGAAGGCAAGGTTAAACTACAACGCTGGACCGATTACACAAAAGAAGAGCAAGAAAACGTTAAAAACAACTTTATCAGTCGATTTAAACCATATATGGAAGATGAAAAGAAAAGATTTCCAGAAGAGTATAAACTGCTTGTGTCTTTCTATCCAGAATTGAAGGTTGAAGAGAAGGAAGATAAAAAAGAGGCGAAATGAAAGTTGCGATAATCGGTGCGGGTGCGTCTGGGTTAATGCTAGGCGGACTGCTTGTTAAAAAGGGCTTTGATGTGACGATTTTTGACCACAACGAAAAGGCGGGCAAAAAATTATTTATCACTGGCAAGGGCAGATGCAACATAACCAACCTTTGCGATGAAACGGAATTTTTGAAAAATGTGGTGCGAGGCGGTAAGTTTTTAACGAGCGCGCTATACTCTTTCAATTCCTATGACACTGTGGAGTTTTTTAATAATCTTCATTTGAAAACCAAGGTGGAAAGAGGCAATAGAGTTTTTCCAGAGAGCGACAAGTCAAGCGATGTTATCAAAGCACTTTTAAAGCACTGCGAGGGCGTGAACTTCCTCTATAACCAGAATGTCACCGATGTCAAAGTGGCGAAAAGTGTAGAAAACGAACAAAAGTTGGTGGTCACTGCAAGCGGGAAGGAGTATGTTTTTGACAAAGTGGTCATCGCAACAGGCGGAGCGAGTTACAAGACGACTGGCAGTGACGGAAGCGGATATAAATTTGCCGAAAGTTTTGGGCACAGAGTGGAGAAGATTGTGCCAGCGCTTTGTCCGATTAAACTTAATGATGATGTCCACGCGCTTATGGGGCTAAGCCTAAAAAATGCCACTTTGAAGGCAAAGTTTGACGGCAAAAATAAGGAATTTTTCGGCGAGATGATGTTCACTGGTGACGGCATAACAGGGCCGATAGTGCTTTCCTTGTCAAGTTACATAAACAGGGCAAAAAGCGTGGAACTTTCACTTGATTTAAAGCCAGCACTGACGCTTGAACAACTAGACGCACGCCTACTACGCGATTTTGAAGAGAATAAAAACAAAAACATTTCATATATATTTAAAGGGCTTATGCCGTCATCACTTGTGCCATTCTTTGCGAAAAAGTGCGGGGTGGATGAGAGTAAAAAGGTGCATGATATATTAAAGGAGGAGCGAAGAAAAATCTCTGAAACTTTAAAAAATCTTCCGCTTTCGTTTAATTCGCTCTATCCACTTGACGCTGGCATAATCACAAGCGGTGGGGTGGCTCTTGATGAAATCAATCCAAAGACCTTTGAGAGCAAACTTGTTAAAAATCTCTACTTCATCGGCGAAGTTTTGGATATAGACGCATTAACCGGTGGCTTTAACCTTCAAATCGCCTTTTCAACGGCATTTTTAACAGCAAAAAATATGTAAACATTTGACAATTTAAGAAAAACTTTATATCATACTATTAATTATTAAAATTTATGATTTTTAGTTAGTGTAATAATTTAAAAATAAAACAACGTTTCAAAAGGAGTTTAATATGTTACTTTGGCTGGTAAGAATATTACTTTGGATACCGCTTTCCATTCTTCATCCAACATATATCTATGGAAGAAAAAATCGTCCTAAGGGTAAGGCGATACTATGTTCGAATCATCGTTCAAATTGGGACATTGTCAACTATCTTCTTCACACCAAGGAAAAGGTTGTGATTTTGGCAAAAAAAGAACTTGCAAAAAACAAGTTTTTCGGTTTTATCTTAAAGCATTTAGGAGCAATTTTCATCGACCGTGAGGGGAACGATATAAATGCAATTAAAGAGTGCATGAAGGCATTAAAGGCGGGCAAGAAACTGTTTATCTTTCCAGAAGGCACAAGGCTTAAAGACGAAAGTGCGGTTCTCGGCGAAGTGAAAAGCGGACTTGCGCTTATCGCCATCAAAACAAAAACACCGATAGTTCCTATGTGGGTGGTGAGTAAGCCAAAAGCGTTTAGAAAATCAAAAATCATAATCGGCGAGCCTTATGAACTCTCTGATTTCTACGGCAAAAAACTTGATGATATAGCACTTGAAGAAGCAAATGAGATAGTAAAGGACAAAATGCTCCAATTAAAATATGATTATGACAAAAAGTTGCAAACGAAGAAGAATAAATAAGTTAAGAGTGAAAAGTGAAGAGTGAAAAGTTGAGGATAGTTTTTATCGATTATCAAAAAGATTAGGGCGACTTAATCTTTTTATCGTTTAGGCGGTTTGGTGGCAAATAAGATAGATTTAATTTCAATAAAAAGTGCAATGTAATTTTTTCGCAAAAAATAATGTAATGTATAGTTAAGGAATGGTGTAATGTTTACAAAAAAAGGTTGAAATTTGGTTGGGCTTATGTTACAATCAGACTAGATGCTAAGGAGGGAGGCAAAATGGAAAATTATATTGATAACATAATAAAAGCGATAAGGCAAGATAGAAATGCGCAAGATAAACTTATCAACTATCTAAAATCAACCGGCGACACTGAGTTGTTTACCGATCTTTCTTCTTCCGGGAAAATGCTACTAGAAGTTGCAGCGGGAGAAAAACTGAAATTGTTCATTTTAGAGAATTATCCAGAACTTGCGCGGGTTCAAAATAAGAAGGGCAACACTATTTTGTTTGATACAACTGAGAAGGTGCACTGTAAGGCGCTAGAAGTGGACCCAAGCCTTGCGCGTATTCAAAATGAGGACGGTGAAACATTTTTACATATATGTAATAGATTTTACATGGCGCCAAACATGGCACCAATTTTAGCCCTAGAAATTGACCCGACTCTTGCGCGGATACAGGATAAAAGAGGTAGAACGTTTGTTCATGGGTCTGATGCCGAAGTAATGCTTAAAGCGTTAGAGGTAGACCCAAGTCTTGCACGCATTCAGGATAATGACGGTCAAACATTTTTGTTTTTTTACAGTTTGTATAAACGCTCAAAAGATGTTGTACTTAAAGCATTAGAGGTGGACGCGAGCCTTGCGCAGATTAAGGATAACGACGGAGAAACATTTTTGCACAACATCACAATCATAAAATATCCGCCGGTGGCAAGCGTGGATACTGCAATGGCTGTGCTAAAGGCATATCCAGAACTTGCAAGAATTAAAGACAGTGAAGGTAACACCTTTCTGCACTACGCGAATACTAGAAGTTTTGAAGATGTGATTGTGGAGGCACTAAAAATCGACCCAATCCTTGCGGAAATTCAAAATAAACAAGGCGACACATTTTTGCACACCTTCTTTGACGGGCCAGACATGTTTCAACTTCCTTACACTAAGTTATTGACAGCATTAAAATCTCACCCAAATCTTGCGCGAATTCAAAATGCGGACGGCGATACGTATTTGCATTATGCTGCCAAATTTGGGCATAAAAACATCAAGGAGTTTGCCGAAAGTTTGGACCCGAGCCTTGCCGAAATTCGAAACGAAAACGGGCAAACATACCTTGATTTGTTCCCTAAAAAAAGTGTTGAAGAGTTAAAAATTTCCCTCGACGAAGTTTTGGATGAAAGAAGAAGAGAACTTTAAAAATAGGCGCATTCGGTGAACAAGCGTAGAGTGGTTAAATAAAAAATGAAAAGTTAGCGATAGTTTTTAGATTATTCCAATTAAATTTGCTTTAAAATGTTAAAAATCAATATATGAGAGCATACGAAAGACACAATAAGAATTTAAAAAAGAATATTAAAACGTTTTAAAAATTTGTATGAAAAGATTAGGGCAACTTAATCTTTTTTATCGTTTAGGAGTGTAATGGTGGAAAAATTGTTATAAAATTTTTAATTTTCTTTGACAAACTATTGTTATTTTTGCTATTCTACTATTAGATTTAACATTTTACAAGGAAAAACTATGAGCGAAGAATTTAATTTAGATTTAATTGATAAAACTTTCACAACCTACAAAAAAGGACAAGTTTTCGACGGCGTGGTGTTGCTTAAGCGCGAGGACGGAGTGATTTTCAATATTGGCGGAAAGAATGATGCCTTTATTCCGTCAAGCGATTTTGATAATTTTGATGATGTTAAGATTGGCGACAGATTTTCGGTGATTATCACAAAGCAGAAAAATGAAGAGGGCTTGATTGAGGCAAGTATGAGGCTTGCGCGCGATTTGAAAATTGCCAACCAAAATGCGCAATCTCTCCGCCTTGGAAGTAAGTTCACCTTTGTTGTGACAAGTGTGAACAACGGCGGACTTCATTCGAAACTTGGCGACTACACAGTGTTTGTGCCGGCGGGCGAGGCGTCACTTAAATATGTGAGAGATTTAAAGAGTTTTGTCGGCAAGCAGTTAGAGGTGATTGTCACTGAAATTGACCATGAGAAAAAGAGTATCGTGGCAAGTGCGAAACTTCTGCAAGAGCAGATTAGGGTGGCAACCGAAAATAACTTTTGGAACTCCATATTTATCAACAAAATTGTGACTGGCAAAGTTAAAAAGAATATGCCGTATGGTGCGTTTGTTGAAGTGGATGGCGTGGATTGTTTCCTTCACATTTCAAACATCTCCTATGACAAACTTGAAAATGTCAGTGATGCTATTCATGAGGGCGAAACTTACACCTTTAAGGTGATAGGGCTTGATAGAGAGAATAAAAAGGTGGAACTTTCCCTTAAAGCGCTTTTGCCGGACCCTAAGATTGAACGCATAAAAGAACTTCAAGTGGGCGAAGTTTATACTGGCAAGGTGGTTAAACTTTTAAGATTTGGCGCGATTGTTAAAGTGCCAAATGGCGCAACTGGGCTTCTTCACATACAAAACTGCACAGAGAACCGAACAAAAAATATCTACGAACTTGTTAAAGTTGATGATGAGATTGAAGTTGAGGTTATAAGCAAAGACGAAGAAGAGGGCAAGGTTTCGTTTAAGCTCAAAAATATGATTAACTAAAATTTAGTGCGGACACCAACTACGCTTAACGCGGGTACGAAAAATAAATTTTCCTAATTGTTACTCAATTGTTTTAACAGCCCATAAGTTTGTATTGTTAACAAATTTAAAATTTATTTAAAATTTAGGTGACAAAAATTTGTTAGTTTGTTATAATGTTAATATATCCATAGAGAGTGTGCGAGGGACAGCCCCTTTGACCACACAGCAACCTACATTTTGCAAGGTGCTAATGGCTGACCGATGGTGCTTTAAAAATTTATTTAACCATCGGAAACGATGGTTTTTTCTTACTCTCTTTGGCTTAAAAGGAGGAGAGTATGTGGTGAAAAGAAGTATTAAATATACAAATTTGTGGTTTCAATAAAACTTACTTTGATAAATATATAAAATAATAAAAAGGAGAGAAAAAAATGAAAAAGATAGTTACAAGTGAAAGTGTAAACATCGGGCATCCAGATAAAACCTGCGATTATATCGCCGATTGCTTTCTTGATGAGGCATTAAAGCAGGATAAATTTAGTCAAATGGCGGTGGAGTGCGCCATAAAAAACAACAAACTTTTCATATACGGCGAGGCGACAACCAGCGCAAAGTTAGACTATGAAAAGATTGCCTTAAAAGCACTTAGAGAAATTGGTTATAAGGAAGATTTTGAGATAATAAAAGAAATTAGCGAGCAAAGCGCGGAGTTAAACCGAGCGGTGGTCAAAGATAAACTTTGCGCCAACGACCAAGGCTTAGTGTTTGGATACGCCACAAATGAAACGCCGGAGTTTATGCCTCTGCCAATTATGGTAGCACATAAGTTGATGATGAACTATGATGAATTTAGGCGTAAAGATGAAAATTTCTTTTTTGATGCAAAAAGTCAAGTTTCAGTTTTATATGAAGATGATAAGCCTAAGTATATCACAAACATCTTAGTAAGTGTGTCACATAGCGAAGATATTTCAAACGAAGAGATTTGTAAAAGAATATTAGAAAATGTCGTTTTAAAAACACTTGCAGAATATGAAAATTATTATAACGATAAAACTAAGATTATGATAAATCCAAGTGGTAGATTTACTATATATGGAAGCTACGGCGATTCGGGTTGCGTGGGCAGAAAGATTGTTGTGGATAGTTACGGCGGAGTGGCGCGTGTTGGAGGCGGGTGTTTCTCTTCTAAAAATGCCACCAAAGTGGATAGAAGTGGGGCATATTATGCACGATACGTGGCAAAAAATATTGTGGCGAATAATCTTGCTGAACGTTGCGAGGTGGAAGCGGACTATGCGATTGGGCTTGAGAATGCACTCAATATCAACATTGACTGCTTTGGAACGAACAAATTGCCAATGGAAGAGATTTATGAGATTGTGAAAAGTAATTTTGATTTTTCCCTTCAAAATATCATAACAGAACTTGACCTTTTAAAGCCAATTTATAAAAATACGGCATGCTTTGGGCATTTTGGAAGGGAAGAATTTAGTTGGGAGAAGGTTAAGGCGAACCTTCGGTTCGCAGTGAAGCAAACGCAAAGCGTTTGAGTGAAGGGAAGGCGGAGCCTTCCAGTGAAGGAGCACTAAAGTGTTCAGTGAAGAGAAATCTTGCGATTTCTAGTGAAGGCAAACCTTGCGGTTTGCAGTTGTGGAAAATTTTAAAGACAAACGCTAGCCCGTTTTTTTCCTTCACTCTTCACTCTTCACTTTCTAAATTTATCAAAAACTCTTCACTGCGAGCCAATGGCTCGCCTTCACTTTATTCTCTTCACTTTTTTAGTTAAGTTAAAGAAATATATTGATTTCTTTGACTTATTTTTTTATATTTGTTAAAATATTTTTGCAAGGATTTGCAAAATCTTTTATTTTGGAGAGAAATATGAAAGTTGTTGTGGACGCTTTTGGTGGCGATAATGCTCCTAAGGAAGTGGTGGAAGGCGCCATTATGGCGGTAAATCAAAATAAAGGCCTCACCGTTGTTTTAACCGGCGACGAGAAGAAGATTAAAGAGGTTTTAAACAGCAGAAATGAGCGTATTGAAATTGTGCACTCAAGCGAGGTCATCACAAATGACGACACGCCGACGGTTGCGATAAGGCAGAAGAAGGACTCTTCGCTTGTTAAGGCGTTTGACCTTTTGAAAGAAGATAAGGATGTTATCGGGCTGGTGTCTGCGGGTAGCACGGGCGCCATACTTTCTGGCGCAATTATGAAGATAGGGCGCATTAAGGGCATATCGCGCCCAGCACTTGGACCTATTCTTCCAACTAAAAAGGGAAGCGATGTGATAATTATCGACAGCGGTGCGAATGTTGACTGCAAGAGCATAAACCTACTCCACTTTGCCATTATGGGCAGCGCGTATTACTCGATTGTGGAAGGTGTGGAGCATCCGCGCATTGCGCTACTCAACAACGGAACGGAAGAGCATAAGGGCAACGAACTTGTGAAAGAAACCTACCCTCTTATGAAGAAACTGCCGATAAACTTTGTTGGCAATGTGGAAGGCAAGGAAGTTATGTCTGGCAATGTCGATGTTATAGTCACTGACGGCTTTGCTGGAAATGCGCTTTTGAAAGGTGTGGAGGGCACTGCAAGCGCGATTCTTTCGGTATTAAAAAGTGAGATAAAATCTAGACCTATGTCTATGATAGGCGCGCTTTTCATGAAAAAGACTTTTAAATCACTTAAAACCAAACTTGACGCCAACAAGCACGGCGGTGCACCATTCTTGGGCGTTAAAAAACTTATTGTGAAGAACCACGGCTCATGCGGTCGCGACAATATACTAGCGTCTATCAATCAGGTTGTCAAACTTCATGAAAACAACCTTATTGAAAAAATTGAAAAGATGATTGGAGATATGAACATTGAAGAAAATTGATGAAAAATTAGGCGTGGAGTTTAAAAACAGAAAGTATATCGACGAGGCGCTCACTCATCCGTCCAAATCTAAAAATAACTATCAGCGTTTGGAGTTTTTGGGCGACAGCATTTTAGACTTTTTGGTCGGCGAATATCTCTTTTTAAACTCCAATAAGTCAGAGGGCGATTTAACGGTGCTTCGCGCCCACTTTGTCTCCGAGGAATATCTTTCTGAGTGTTTCGATAAACTTGACGTAGAGAGCGAGTTAAATTTAGGCAAAAGTTTGCAAGGTAAGGTGACACGCGCCATTAAGGGCGATATTTTTGAGGCGATAATAGGCGCGATATACCTTGAAAAAGGCATTGAGTTTACAAGAAATTTCATAATCGAAAAATTGAATTTAGAGAACTTTGAAAATGTTGAGGACGATAACTATAAATCGCAACTTCAAGAACTTGTGCAGGCGAATTTTAAATGCACAATGAAGTATGTGACCGAGCGCGAGGGCGACAACTTTGTTTCCAAATTTTACATGGACGAGGACCTAATTTCCACCGGCTATGGCAAGGACAAAATTAGTGCCGAGCAGAACGCCGCCTTTGTTGCCATCAAAAAACTTTTTAAAGACGAGTGATTTTAGTTTCTAATTAAAAAAATTTAAGCCGAAAAATTTGTAAAATATTAAAAATCTTTTTGAATGCTAGGCGAGATGTGATAAAATATTTTTAGTTTAATTTAAGGATAAAGTTATGTATTTTAAGAAAATTGAGATGATTGGATTTAAGTCGTTTGCGGATAAGACCACCATTGAATTTAATGGCGGATTTACTGCTATTGTCGGACCTAACGGTTGCGGAAAGAGCAATGTTTCCGACGCTATCCGCTGGGTTTTGGGCGAGCAGAGCGCGAAGTCGCTTCGTGGCGACAATATGCAGGATGTCATCTTTAAAGGCACGGAAAAGCGAAGAAGCCTATCATACTGCGAGGTGACATTGACTTTTGATAACACTGACAGATTTTTCAACATCTCATATGATGAGTTAAGTATAACAAGAAAACTTTATCGCTCTGGCGAAAGTGAATACCAAATCAACAAAAACACATGTAGGTTGAAGGACATCACCGACCTACTTTTTGACAGCGGTATCGGCAAAAACGGCTATTCTGTTATCGGACAGGGTAAGGTCAGCGAGATTGTCGACGAAAAGCCAGAAGAGCGCCGAGCGATGTTTGAAGAGGCGGCAGGTATTGCCAAATTTAAAAGCCGAAAGGATGAGGCGGAAAGAAAACTCCAACGCACGCGTGAAAATTTGGTGAGAATTGACGATATCGTTGCCGAAATTGAAAGGCAGATGGGACCACTTAAAAAGCAGGCTGAGGACGCCAAAAAATATTTGGAGTATAAAGGGCAACTTAAAGATTTAGAGGTCAACGCATACATCTATTCCTATGAAAACGCGCACAATGTTAAGGCGGAGATTAACCAAAGACTGCAAGGTCTTGCCGAAGAACTCTTTAATCGTCAGGCGGAACTTGAAGATACCTCGAAAAAATACGACGAAACGCTTGCCAAAATGGATAAGTTTGATAAGGAAATTTCTCATCTCAACGAGGAACTTCTTCGCGTCACCGTGGAAATTGAAAAGCAAGAGGGCGAAGTTAAGGTCATTCGCGAGAAAATCAACTACACGCAAAGAGAGAACGATAGACTCCACCTTGATTTATCCAATGCCAAAACCGTTTTAGAGAACTGCGAAGAGGCGCGCGTTGAGAAAAAGGCGGAGTTAGATAAACTTTCTGAGCGACTTGAAACACTGAAAAAGACCTATGCGGGCTTGTCTAATAAACATCTTGAAATTGTTGATGAGATGACGGCGAGTGAAAACGAGGCAGGGTTATCTCAACAAAAGTTTATCGACACCTTGGGTTCACTTGCCGATGTTAAAAGTAATGCGTCGCGCTATGAGGCAGAGAAGAACATTTTAAAGGAAAATTTAGAGAATTTAACAAAGAACTTAAACGAAGCGCAAGGAAAGGTAGAAAGTTTAAGAAAATTGAACGCCGACACCTCCAAAAATGTCGAACTTCTTTCTAAGTCCTTTGAAGAAATCAAGGAAAATTGCAAAGATGTTGCCAGCAAAAACTTTATCTCCACCAAAAAATTGCGAGATTTAGAGAACGATAAGGCGAACCTCGCCACACAGATTAAGGTGTATGAGAATAGACGCAAACTCCTTCTTGAAATGCAGGCAGAGTTTGAAGGCTATGCCTATGCGGTTAAAAAGATTTTAAAGGACAGCGAAAGAAACAGTGCGCTCAAAAGCAAAATGGTGGGCGTGCTTGCCTCTCTTATTAAAGTGCCTGCGCAGTTTGAAACGGCAGTTGAGGTGGCACTCGGCGCGGCAGTTCAAAACATCGTCACCTTCAACGAAAATGGAGCAAAGGACCTCATTGCATATTTGAAGGAAAATAAGTTTGGGCGCGCAACATTCTTACCGATTAACTCCATGAAACGCCGTGACCTTGACGCAAGGCTTGTTGCTGGCAAAAAGGGCGTTTATGGCGTTGCGAGCAAACTTATTGAATACGACAAGCAGATTGATAATGTTATCAGCAACTTGCTTGGCGCAACGGTTATTGTTGACACTTTGGCAACGGCGGTGAGTCTTGCGCAAGAAAACCGCTTCTCGTTTAAGATTGTGACGCTTGACGGCGATGTTGTCAGTACGCAAGGTTCACTCACTGGTGGCAGTAAGAAGAGCGAGGCGGTTAACCTTATCTCTCGCCAGCGTGAGATTGAAACGCTTTTAACTGAGATCAACAAACTCCAAAAACAAGAAAGCGAGATGAGCGCTGAAATTGAAGAGTTGAAAGCGGAAACTGCAAATTTGGCGCGTAAGGAAGAGGAGTATAACGCTCAGCGTAACGACTGCGAAATTCGGCTTGTTAAAGAGCAAGAAAAGTTAGACGTGATAGGTAAGGACTTACAAGAAGCGGAAGAAGAACAAAAGGTTTATACCATGGAAAAAACCACCGTTGAGAATAAGATTAAACTTATCGACGGCGAACTTAGCGAAATCAACCTTGTGCAAAACGCGCTAAGTGGTAATAAGGAAGATGCCGACCTACTCATAAAGCAAAAGCAGGAAAAATCGAACGCTCTTCGTGCAGAGCGAGATAACATTGTCAACAACATGACCACCACAAAGGTGGAGATTGCTTCCTGCGAAGAAAAGGTTAAGAATTTGAGCGACGAACTTGATAGACTTCAAGCCGAAATCGACAAGCAAAACGCCAATGTTGTGACTTTCTCTAAGTCGATTAGCGAAAACGAAAGTTTTATAAGTCAAGCGGAAGAGATGATTAAGGTGCAGATTGAAAACGCTGGACCTTCCACCGCTAAGGACAACATGAACGCCATACGCTTAAAGCGTGAAAGTTTGGAACAAGAGAAAGGCGACATCTCTGCCACTCTTAAAAAGTATGATGAGATTAAAACACAAATTCTAGAAGATATTTCACGCATAAATGACAAGAAATATCGCGAAGAGATGAACTTGTCTAAGGTTGACAGTGAGTTAGAGGCGATGCAAGAGCGTATTTATGAGGAATATAATCTCACTTACACCACTTGCCTTGAACATAGACGACCAGATTTTGACTATAAAGAAGCGAGCATTGCGATTAATAAGTTGAAAAAAGATATTTCCGCGCTCGGCTATGTCAATGTGCACGCCATTGAGGATGTGGCAACACTCTTAGATAGATATAACGATATGTCCACGCAGTCGGCAGACCTTAAAAAAGCGGAAGAGGACTTAGTTATCATCATCAAAGACCTATCAGGCGAGATGCTGACAAAGTTCAACGAAGAATTTGAAAAGATAAATTCAAGTTTCAAGGTGGTATTCCGCGAACTCTTTGGCGGTGGCAATGCAAGACTGGAACTCACCGAAAGCGAGGACCCACTGCTTGCGGGCGTGGAAATTATGGTGCAACTGCCGGGCAAGGCGGCGAATAAACTTTCTCTTCTCTCTGGTGGCGAAAAGACACTTACTGCAATCGCACTTCTGTTCTCAATTTTGCGCTTAAAACCACTTCCATTCTCACTGCTAGACGAAATTGAGGCGGCGCTTGACGATGCGAACATCGAGCGTTTTGCATTGTATCTCAAAAAACTTTCTGAGTCGACGCAGTTTATTGTCATCACGCACAGAAAACCGACCATGGAACTTGCGGACAGCCTTTATGGTGTGACCATGGAAGAGAAGGGCGTGTCGAAGATTGTTTCGGTTAAACTTGCAGACGCTATCAAGCAGGCGGAACAGGCAAATTAAGGAGATAAAATGGGACTTTTTAAAAAGATAGGGCAGGCGCTTAAAAAAACTAAGGACGCTATCACGCGTAAACTTGACGAACTCTTAAGCCACGGCGAACTCAATGACGAATTTTTTGACGATTTAACTGATATTTTAATTTCTTCCGATGTTGGCGTGAACTCTTCCATGGAGATTGTCGAAGAACTTCGCGATGTCTGCCATAAGAAGAAGATTAGAAAGGGCGAAGATGTAAAAAAAGAACTTAAATCAATTTTGAAGCAATATTTTCTTGATGCACCGAAGATTGAGATTGAATATCCGTGTATTATCACGATTGTAGGCGTCAATGGCGTGGGTAAAACCACAACCATCGGCAAACTTGCTTCATATTTTAAAGGTAATAAAAAAGAAGTGACGCTTGTTGCAGGCGACACCTTTCGTGCGGCGGCTTCTTCGCAGTTGAACGAATGGGCAGATAGAACAAAAACAAGAATAATCAAGCACGCCGAAGGTGCTGACGCAGCGGCGGTGGTGTTTGACGGAATATCAAGCGCAAAGGCAAAGAAAACCGATGTTTTAATTGTTGACACGGCGGGCAGACTTCACACAAAAACGAACCTTATGGAAGAACTTAAAAAAATCGACAAAATTATCAATCGCGAATACCCAGAGGCGCATAAATATACCTTTATCGTGCTTGACAGCACCACAGGACAGAATGCACTTTCGCAGATTAAGGCGTTTGACGAGTTTGTGAATATTGACGGCATAATTCTCACCAAACTTGACGGCACAGCAAAGGGCGGAGTTATCATTGCGATTGAAAAGGAGTATAAACTTCCTGTTGTCTTTGTCGGCGTGGGCGAAGGCGTGAAAGACCTTGAACCATTTAACGCCGATGAGTTTGTGGAAGGACTATTCTAAATGGTGCGGACACCAACTGAACTTAACGCCGACACGAAAAATTAAAATTTTTCTAACGGCTACTCCGTTGGTTTCTCCGCCAAGTCCTCTTCGGCGTCGCAAACAGCACTTCATTTCGTGGTTTGAATGCTTTCAAACCGCTTATCATTCGTTTGCTTGCTCATTATCCCCAAAAATGGCAAGCATTTTCGGGGTGCCCCAATTGATTTTCGGTTGTGCTACACCGAACGCAGTTCTACGCTTCGCAAAACCGAAAATTGATTATATAATTAAATCAACTTTAAGTCGCGACGGCGTCACAAACTACGCTTGGTTTCGTGTTTCGATATAAATATCAAAACACTTATCACTTGCTTGTTTGTTCCTTCTCCCTAAAAATGTGTGACATTTTTAGGGTTCCCTTTGAGCGAAGTGCGATTTCGTTTGGTCGCTAAACTTACCCCAAAAATGATAGACATTTTCGGGGACCCCACAATGGCAAAAACAAACGTGAAAGTGATGCTTTTCGAACTTGTTTCGAAAACGAGCAAAAGCGAAGTTTTCGCCTTGGTCAAGCAAAATTCGACAAAAAACTGCATATAAATCATGCATAGGGGTGTGTATGATTTTTGAGAGTTTTGTTTACTTTTTCAGTCGAATTAGCCTTTTTACCAATTTTATCAACACGGTGCAGGGCTTTCCAAAACCGCTTACGCTTGAAGAAGAAAAGGCGGAGTTTGAGAAGATGAAAAAGGGGGACATGAAGGCGCGTGACAAACTTATCAGCCACAACCTTAGGCTTGTTGCGCATGTTGTTAAGCGTTATACCAACTCGCTTGAAGTTGATGACCTTTTGTCGGTGGGAACGATAGGGCTAATAAAAGCGATTGACACCTTCGACTATGACAAAAAGGTGCAACTTTCGACCTATGCGGCAAGGTGTATCAACAACGAAATTCTCATGCTTATTCGCGCCAATAAAAAGCACAAAAATGTGGTATCTTTGAATAGTTTAACAAGCAGTAACGAAGAAGATAACGACTTGGAACTTGAAGATGTACTATCCTCTGACGAAGAGGAACTTTTTAAGCAGGTCGATAACAATCTTGTGGTGCAGAAGATAATGAAAATTATCAAAAACGACTTAGACGAGCGAGAAAGAGAGATAATCATTTTGCGCTACGGGCTTAATGGTAAGCGCGCGTTGACGCAAAAGGAGGTGGCGGAGAAACTTGGCATTTCGCGTTCCTACATTTCGCGAATAGAAAATAAGGCGCTTGTAACAATAAAGGAGACGCTTGATAAAAATGGCAAATGATTAATTTTTAAGGTCAAATTAAATGCGCTATACTGCGCGAATAAGATATTTCATCAAAACGCTATATTTCTTTATAGTGTTTTTTTGTTAAAAAAATTATTAGCAGACTTTTTTAATTTTTTCGCTACACTTTTTAACTTATTAAATATACAATTGCAGAATATTTATTAGCAATAGTCGCGACTGCGCGCAAAAGACGCATTTCTATGAAGTTATTAAATTTTATAATACAAAATTAACGGACATTGTTTGTGTTTTTTAATTTGTGCCAAAAAGGCAAAGTGACTTCTAATATTTTAAACTTTTGCATACCTTAAATTGTGGAGAGGCAAAAGTCCTATGGCGAAAAATACGAAGCGATAAGGAAGGGCTATAGAATAAAACTGAAAATTGCTCTTCCGCTCTTTTTTATCGTTTCGTTTTTTATTAGCTTAATGTGTAACTTATTTGGATAAAAAATGGGCGGACTACATTCAACTTACATGAGGAAAATTGGAGTAAATCTTTGAATTCGCGTAATGTAAAAAATCTCTTTGAAAACAAAAAACACAAAAAAAGGTGCTAAAAATTGATTTTTTTTCGAAAAAAAGTGAATTTTTTTAATAAAAATGGAAAATTTGGTGTAAATCCCGTTTTTTTTCTTATTGCTGTATGGCTTTTTGTTAACTCCGGCGTGGTGATTTTTTTATCCTATTTATTTGCTATTTTAATTCATGAACTAGGGCACTTCTTTATGGCAAAAAACTTGGGTTATAAACTGTCAAGGTTTTCTCTTTCGCCGTATGGGGTGAGTTTGTCATATTACGGCGAAGAACTTGAAGAAAGAGACGATGTTTTTATTGCGCTTGCGGGTCCTGTTTCCAATCTTATATCGTCGGTTTTATGTTTGGCGCTCTGGTGGATATTTCCCAGCATTTACAACTTCACTTGCACGTTTGTTGAGGTAAGTTTGGTAATAGCGCTTTTCAATCTTTTGCCGGCGTATCCGCTGGACGGCGGGCGAGTGTTTGTGTCGTTTTGTGCGAAGTTTATGGAAAGAAAAAAGGCGATTAAACTGACTATGATTTTCAATGTTCTTTTCGCCACTTTCTTTTTCATGATGTTTATTGTGCTATGTTTTGTAAATTTTAATCCTACCTTTTTGTTGTTTGGCGTCTTTTTAATTTTAGGCCTAATCGACCTCAATTTTTTGAGCAAGTATGAAAAAATTTCCGCTTTCAATAAAACAACTAAGAATTTTTCTCGCCCTAAAATGTATGTGATAACGGAAGAGACCTTGATAAAAGATATGCTTAGGCGGGTGAGGAAAAATCGGACTTGCCTTTTTGTGTTGGTGGGCGAAAATGGCAAAAGTTTTGTTATCAGCGACAAACAAATTTTGCGGTTGTCTTTAAAGTTTGACATCACAAAAAAAATAGGCGATTATCTAAAAAAGTGAGCAAATCGCCCTAAAAATTGATATTTTTTTGAAAAAAAGTGTATTTTTTAATGTTTTTTACTCAAATTGGCTTATTAAATAGTTTTGTACGCTTAAAAATTTTTGCCTGTTCAAAGATGTTTTTGCCTAAATTTTTATCTTTCCGCTGACATAATTTGTTGGAATTTTTTACCTTAATAAAGGACATTGTACGCTTGCATTTTTGTTCAATGGGCAATATGTTTAAAAATTTAATGTTTTAATTTTCAAAATTTTTTAAGCAAATTTTGACCTTTAAATTTCCGCTTTGTTTATTTTAATTTCTTCACCATTAAAAGGTTACTTCCACTCATGCCCGCTTTAAGCCCACCGGTTTGCACCACCTTGTCGCCAGATTTCACAAGTTTGGTTTCTTTTGTTCGCTCTAAGCCGTTTTTTAGCACGTCGTTCATGTTTGTGTATTCCTTTTCAAGCACTGGCACAACGCCGTAGAGTATGCTCATTTGATAAAAGGTTTTTGCAAGAGGCGTGCAAGCGACGATAGGTATTTGTGGGCGGAAACGGCTAACCTTTCTTGCCGTGGCGCCGCTTTTTGTGACAACGTTTATTGCCTTAACATTTTCGGTTTGCGCCAAACTGCAAACGGCATAGCCGATGCTCGAGGAGGTGTTGTGCGTTTTAAACGGCGCAGGCTCGAAGAGGAGGTGTCCTTCCATTTCCTCGGCAATTTTGCGCATGGTTAGGGCGCTTTCAACGGGATATTTTCCCGAAGCCGTTTCGCCAGAAAGCATGATTGCCGTTGTGCCGTCGAATATGGCGTTGGCAACATCGCTCACTTCCGCACGCGTTGGGCGCTTGTTAAAAATCATACTTTCCAGCATTTGAGTTGCGATTATCGACACTTTGCCTTGCTCGTTACATTTTTGAATAAACACCTTTTGCAAAATCGGCAGTTTGATAAACTCCACTTCCACGCCCAAATCACCGCGCGCCACCATGACGCCGTCGCTAATCGACAGAATTTTATCAAAATTTTTCACGCCGTCCACGCTTTCAATCTTCGAAAATAGTTGTGGGCTTGTGAATTTTATCTCTTTTAGATAATCTCTGACATCTTTGACATCGGCTGGCTCGCTGATAAAGGAGAGGGCGATGTAGTCGGCGTCCACCTCTTTGGCAAAAAGTAAGTCGGACTTGTCGACGTCGCTTAAGTATGGCATATCTGTTTTAACGCCCGGTATGTTGATACTTTTGTGGTTGGAAAGCATTCCGCTTGTGATGACGTCGCACACAACATCGGTCGAGGTCAGTTTTTTTACTTGCAACTCAATTATTCCGTCGTTTAGGAGTATGCTGTTGCCCTTTTTGAGAATTTTTGGGAGGTTGCTGTACGTCACCATGACCTCTTTTTCATTGCCGACGATATTGCGCGTGGTCAAGGTGAACTCGCTTCCTTCGCTAAGAAAGACGCTTCCGTTTTCGAAGTTCTTAACGCGAATTTCTGGACCCTTTGTGTCTATCATAATGCCAACGGAAACACCAAGTTTTTCACGGACACGTTTAACCTTGTCAATCATGGCGCGGTGCGATTCGTGCGTGCCGTGACTCATGTTGAACCGCGCGACATTCATGCCGTTTTTGACCATTTTTTCCAATATTTCCTCGGAATCGCAACTTGGACCTATCGAGCAAATTATCTTTGTTTTATTCATTATAACACCTCTTTTTCATATATATGATAGCAAAATGAAGTGGAAAACGCAAATAAATAACATTTTTTATTTATATTACCTAAATTTACAAATATTTGGTGTGCGTGCAGGCAGATAAACATAGCCAAAGCGCGCGATGTTAGTTAAATAATGCCAAAACGCGCTATATTTAAAATAAAGTCAAATAAAAAATTTTTGAAAAACAGTTGTAATATTAGAAAAATTGTGCTAAAATACCTTAGCAAGGAGTTTTTATGGGCGTACTTTGCAACATTTGGACGGACTTTCAAGATTGGATTTCGCATGATTGGTCAGATACCTTGTTTTACGTTATCTTATCAATTTTTGCCATATGCGCGCTACTTTTGCTTTCCACCTTTGTTAAGTCGTCGTATAATAAAGACGGCAAGGTGAGGTGGCTTAAACTTGTGGGAAGTGTACTACTTTTTGCCGTTGTTGCCGTGCTGTGCGTTGCAAAATTTGCCTAAATTAAGGAGTTTAATATGAATGACCAAACACAAATACCTCTTTGGATATCACAGTCGTTTCCTATCATTAGAATAGTGCTTTTCTGCATCATCTTTGTTTGCGCAATAATCATGATTGTTGCGATACTTTTTCAGTCGGAGGACGCTGGAAGCACGGAATCTATCACCGGCATAAAGGAAAGTTACTATGCGCAAAATAAGGGCAGTTCGCGAGACGGAAAACTGAAACTTATCACCACCATAATGGCGATAGTTATCTTTGTTTGCGCCATTCTATACTTTGTCACGCTGATACCGTTTGGCGGGCTTGAGTCAGGTGCTAGTGCAAGTTTAATGGGCATTTTGGGAGTTTAATATGAATAAAAAAGAGCAGATTTTGTCGCTCATAGAAAAAAATAGTTTGGTCTTTTCAAATATCGACAAACTATTTTTATTTATGTCGTCAGCGCTGAATGTGAAAGAGGACGCTGTAAAAAAACTTTTCTATGAACTTTTAAATAACGGTGACATCTATGAGATAAGGAAAAATAAGTTTATCACCATTCCTTCGCGCGGATATGTGAAGGGCGATTTTATCGGCACAACAAAGGGCTTTGGATTTGTGAAGGTTAAGGGCATGATGGAAGATATTTTCATCCCGGCGAACAAGACTTTGAACGCGCTCGACGGCGAAAAGGTGATTGTGAAAATTTTATCGTCGACAAGCGAGGGGTGCGACGGCGAGATTGTCAGCATATATGACGAACTTAAAAATGTGGTTGGGCTTGTGAAACTTGTTGCCGGCAACTTCTTTCTCGACCCGGATAATAAGCGAATTGTGACTGACTTTCCAATCGTCAAAACGGGGCTGAAAATCAAAGAAAATATGAAGGTCAATGCGCGCGTTGTTAGGACGGATAAGGGCAAAATTAAATGCATAGTTGACGAAATTTTGGGAATGAACGATGACATTAAAACGCTAGAACTGTCGATTATAAGGCAACATCACCTCTATGAAACCTTCCCGGCGGTTGTGGTCGATGAGGAAAAGAGGGTGCCTAAGACAATCTTCGAAAAGCAAAAGAAAGGTAGGCTTGATTTAACAAAGGAAATAATCTTCACCATCGACGGCGCTGACGCGAAGGACCTAGACGATGCGGTGTCGATTAAAAAGTTTGATAGTTATTACGAACTCGGCGTACATATCGCAGATGTGGGCGAGTATGTTCCGCGCGATTCGGTGATAGACGAGGAGGCGTACAGGCGTGGAACAAGCGTCTACTTTCCAACCTCCGTTTTGCCAATGCTTCCAAAGTCGCTTTCAAATGGCATTTGCTCGCTAAATGAAGGTGTGGAAAGATTGACGCTTTCTTGCATTATGAAGGTGAATTTTAACGGCGAAGTCATCGACCACAAAATCACTGAAAGCGTCATTAAAAGCGTGGCGCGCCTTACATATGACGAGGTGTACGAGGCGCTAAGTGAAGGAAAGACCAACGCAAAAACGGCAAAACTTTTGCCTCACTTTAAGACGATGCGCGAACTTTGCGATATTTTAGAGGAAAATTCTGTTAAGCGTGGCGCGCTAGATTTAGAGGTGCCAGAAGTGGAGTTTATCTTCGACGAGAAGGGTGTTGCCGTTGGGATTAAAAGGCGGGAGCGCAACGAGGCGCACAGACTAATCGAAGATTTCATGGTGCTTGCCAACATGGTGGTGGCGAAGGAATTTTCATCGCTTAAAATACCTTTTGTGTACCGCGTGCATGAGGCACCGACCAAGGAAAAGGTGTATGCGCTTTGCGATTTCATCAAGGGAATTGGCGAGCGCTATCCGAAAGTGCCAGACAATGTCACGCCAAAATATTACCAACAGATTTTGGAAATGTGCGAAGATAGTTCCTCAAAGGACGTCATCAACAAAATGCTACTTAGAAGTATGCAAAAAGCAAAATATATGAACGAGAACTTGGGGCATTTTGGCTTGGCGCTAGAAAATTATTGCCACTTCACCTCGCCGATCAGAAGGTATCCTGACCTCTGCATTCACAGAATTATCAAAGACTTTTTGCATAAAAAAATCGACGTTGAGGCGAAGGACGATTTAGATGTTTTCACCTTTGACGCTGGCGAACAATCTAGCGAGTGCGAGCGAAATGCCGATATGGCGGAGCGCGATGTGGACGACCTTTGGAAGGCATATCTATTGAAAGACAAGGTGGGCGAGGTGTTCGACGCCACAATCTCGTCGGTGACAAATTTTGGTGTTTTTGTGGCGCTAGACAACACGGCAGAAGGGCTTGTGAGAATCGAGGCGCTCCCGGACGATACCTATCTTTTCCTTGAAAAGCAACTTAAACTTAAAGGCGCAAGCAATGTCTTTTCTATCGGTGATAGGGTGAAAGTGGAACTTATAAATGTCAATCTTTACAGTCGCGAAATTGACTTCAAAATGGTATAAAATATCAAAAAAATCACTTTTTTTCAAAAAAAATCATAAAAAATGGCACAAATTTTGCGTTTTTGCCATTTTTTGTTTTTTCTCTATAATTTTATTTCGTATGAAAAATAACAAATTTTAAGCGAAAAATAGCAAAAAATTTCGCTTAGAACATAAAAATAAAATGGGTCTAGCAATTAAAATTGATAAAACAATATGCGCAAAACAATTAAAAACGCAAAAGTTCAACAAATATTTAGATTTTCCACTTGCAAATTGTGGGCGATTTATGGTATACTAATCTTGTTCGCTTTTAAAAGGAGGAAATATGAAGGTTATCGCTAACAACAAAAAAGCCTTTCATGATTATTTCCTATCCGATTTAACTGAGGCGGGAATTGCTTTGGAGGGCGCAGAGGTTAAGTCTGTTCGCGGTGGCGGCGTTAGTTTACTGGATAGTTTTGTGCAGGTGAAAAATGGGGAGATGCTGTTAAAAAATGCCTACATCAAACCCTATGAAAAAGCCACCGCTTTCAAAAGTGATGAGCGTCGTACAAGGAAATTGCTTCTTCACAAGTCGGAAATTTTAAAATTTGAAAAAGCGGTCAAAGAAAAGGGGTTTTCTATTGTGCCAACCAAACTTTACATCAATAGTAAAGGAGTTGTGAAGGTGGAAATTGCCCTTGCAAAAGGCAAAAAACTTTACGATAAGCGTCAAACGCTGAAAGAAAAAACCATTAAGCGTGATATAGCACGGCATATGTCGCGTTAGCATGGGGGCGATTTAGTTTCGACAGAGTTCATTTTGGAAAATGTAAAGCATGTGGCGAATGCTCCAAGCGCCTTAAATGGGAGCGTGCGAAATAAACGCAGAAAAAAATGACAACGTTGTTACAATGAATACAATGCCTTGCGCTGCGTAGTTTGTTGAACAACTGCCTGATTAGAGCGTAATCTAATCCGCCATGTTTTGCGTTGCCGGCAAAACTTAGGTGTCAGTTTGGCAAAACCTTTATGCAAAGTTCTTCCTTCTATGCATAAAAAATTTAAAGGAATGGCAAAGATAACCTGTTTGTGGGTGACATCTTTGCGAGAAAGAAACATAAACTAAACATGTAGAAAAGTTTTCTGAAAGAATTTTGGACTCGGGAGCATAACCCGACGCCTCCACCATACAGGCGAAAACTGCACTTTTGCTCGTTTTCGAAACAAATTCGAAAAGCATCGCTCTTGCGCTTGTTTTCGCCTCTCTCGCGACCAAACGCAACTCGCACTGCGTTGGCGAGTTGGTCGCGACTTAAAGAGGAATATTTAGAAAGCGTTTGAGTGAAGGCAAAAATCAAAGATTTTTGCAGTGAAGGAAAACCTTGCGGTTTTCAGTGAAGGAACGCTTACGCGTTCAGTGAAGAAGGAGTGAGAGGGCGACCAAACGCAACTCGCACCATTTGAAGGGTACTCGAAAAACATTTATTGTTTTTTGGGAAAAGGAGCAAACAAGCAAATGGTAAGACTTTTGGCGATAGACAAAAGTTGAAATGAAGCGCGGTTTGTGACGCCGTCGCGACTTAAAGAGGAATATTTAGAAAGCGTTTGAGATAAGGGAAAGCGTTGCTTTCCAGTGAAGGCGAGGCGGTGCCTCGCAGTGAAGGAACGCTTGCGCGTTCAGTGAAGGGAAATCAGAGATTTCCAGTTGTGGTAGATTTTAAAGAAAGTTAAAAGTGAAAAGTTTTGGAAGATTTAGAGCGGGTGAAGGGTGTAGGAAAAATTGTGTGAGGTCTACAAAAATGCTTGCGGTTTTTGAAGAATGTAATCAACTTTTTTAGGTTTGATTTAGTCTTACAAGAAAGGTGAATTTTCAAAAAACGACAAAAAACGGGCTGAATTTTGTTAAAAAACTTAATTTTTAATGCATTTTTGCTATTTTTTTATAAAAAATAGAGATTTTTAGAAATTTGCTATTGACTTATTTAAAAGGATATGGTAAAATGAAAGCGAAAATATAAGGAAGGTGTGTTATGTTTGGATTATTAAGTGCAAATGTGGAATCAACCCTTATGGAAGTGTTTATAATCTTAGGCGTGGTTATCGCGGCGAGTTTGATTATCTACTTCATTTGGGAGGCAGTTTTGTCATATTCCGCTAAAAAGAGAGGCGGCGATAAGAAGGAAGGCGCTTCTACTGATAGCAAAATTTCAAAGGAAAGCAATGTTCAAAATTACACCTTTGAAGAGGAGCCAAAACTTCTTGAAGGCGGTAATGTTGTGGACGTTGACACTGTTAAGGCTGAGCAAGAAGAGCAAGAAATTAACGACGCTGAGGCTGAGGAAGAACGCTTGAATCGTGAGAGAAGAGAGTACCTTGAAAGACGTCGTCAAGAACTTATAAGAAAACTTCAAGAGGAACAAGAGGCTGAGGAAGAAGAGCAAGAACAACCTGTTGAAGAGGTAGAAGAAGAGCCGGAAGAAGTTGAGGACTCTGACGAGGAAACTTACGAAGAAGAGGAAGAAGAGGAAGAGGTAGAAGAAGAAAGCGAGGAAGAAACTCAAGACGACAGTGCTGAGGAAATTGCAAGGCTAGAGGCGGAAAAAGAGGAACTTCTTAAAGAAAAAGAAAGATATGAAGCAATGTGCAGAGCGCTGGAAGAAGAAAAACAACAACTTTTAGAGAGCGTTCAAGAACAAAATCTTCCTATTGTGGTTGCTCCAAAACTTTCGCTTGACGATTTAAGACAAAGACTTCAAGACGCCGAAGAAAAACTTAAAGCAAACGAAAAAGATTTGAAACAATGCAAGAAAGACTTCGTTCCACTTAACCGCATTTGGAAAACTCATGAGAAAGATAAGAAGAAGTTGGAGAGAAAAGAGGCTAAGGTTGCTAAACAAAAGGTTATGCTTTACGGCGTGAACAACTATGAGGATATCGACGAAGAGAAGGCAAGAAAACTTGCTGAGGACCTTGACCTTTACGACGGACTTAAACTTTCCGTTCAACACTGCGAAGAGGTTATGGAGAAAAATGCCGATAGGTATCCACTTCTTAAGAAGATGTATGAGGTTTTGAAGCGTCAAAACACCGAACTTAAAGAGGAAATTGCCACTTTGAGAGAGCAGATTTCCGAACTTGAAGAGGAAGAGGGCGCTGGCGCTGGCGAAGAAGAATAATTCTCTTAACAAATTTAAAAGTCACACAAAATTTTGTGTGGCTTTTTTCGTTTGATATTTGTGCCAACATTCGACGACTTTTCAAATAAATAATAAAATTTGTTGAAAATTTTTGAAAAAATCTTTAATAAGTTTTGCAATTTTTGCGATATTTGTTATAATCTAACTATTATGATAGAAAGCGCGCATAGTAAGGGCATAGATACAGTTTTGGGAGAAGGGAAAAGTTCTGTAAGTGGACTTACCTCTATCTACGCGCAAGACCGGCTGAAAACTGACGGCAAAAATTTGATTGTCGGCAAGAAGAAAAAGAGTGAGTTTGTTAAGTTTTTGGGGCAATTCAAAGATGTGCTTATCATTGTGCTTTTGGTGAGTTGCGTCATTAGTATTATAGTTGGTATAGTTGAGCAAAGCGCCAACGAGTTTATCGACGCCGCTTTTATTTTGATTGTTGTTTTAATCAACGCCATAATCGGCTACGCGCAAGAGCGTAAGAGCGAAAAGGCGATGCAGGCGCTTAAAAGTATGACCAAGCCATATTGCAAGGTTGTTCGCGACGGCAAAACTTTGAAAATTAAGAGCGAAGAGGTGGTGGTTGGCGATATTGTGGTGCTTGAAGCGGGCGACATTGTGCCGGCAGATTTGAGGCTTGTTGAAACTAACTCCTTAAAAATTGAAGAAAGCGCGCTGACGGGCGAGAGCGAGGCGTCCGAAAAAGATGCAAGTTTAGTGCTGGATGATAATGTTGTTTTGAACGATAGAAAAAACATGGCATACATGGGCAGTGTGGTTACTTACGGCAGAGCCAAGGGAGTAGTGACAGGCACGGGTATGCAGACGGAGATAGGCAAAATCGCCTCCGCACTTGACGAAATTGACGACCAAACAACACCGCTCACAAAGCGCATTAAAGTGACAAGTTTGTGGCTGACTGGCATGGTGCTTTTTGTGGCGCTTATCATCTTTATAGTGGGCTTGGCAACCGGGTCTGATGTAATTGCCTCCTTTACCATGGCAATTGCCGTTGCAGTTTGCGCCATTCCTGAAGGTTTGCCAGCGTGTGTCACCATCACGCTTTCGCTTGGCGTAAAGAAAATGAGCGAACAGCGCGCCATAGTTAAATCTTTGCCCGCAGTTGAAACGCTGGGCTCCACGGAAATTATCTGCACCGACAAAACCGGCACCTTGACCCTCAACAAAATGACGGTTAAAAAGGGCTTTTTCTTTGACGATTGTTTGAAAGACTTTAACAATCTCAATTTTGCCGTTCAAAATGTCAACGCCAGCACGGTGAAACTGCAAAAGAAGGAAGAAAAGGCGATTGACCTTTTTAATAACAACAAAACTCTTCAAATTTACATGAATGGCTTGGTGCTTTGCAACGATGTTCAAATTAAACTTGAAGGCGACAACCTCACGTGTATTGGCGACCCGACCGAGGTGGCGCTTGTGCATTGTGGCTATCATTTTGGTGCTAACAAGGAACTTTTGGAGGGGAAATATCCGCGCGTTGGCGAGGTGCCTTTTGAAAGTGAGCGCAAGATGATGAGCACCGTCAACATGATTGGAGATGACCGCTACGTTTTCACCAAAGGTGCGCTTGACAGCGTGCTTGGAAGATGCAAATACTATTTGAACAACGGCAAGAAACAGCGCTTGACTGATAAGGTTAAGGAGGAGATTTATAAACAAAACTCACTCATCGCGTCTAATGCGCTGAGAGTTTTGGCACTTGGGTATAAGAAAGAAGAGGAAAACTTAAAAAAATACACTTCGGAAAACCTCGAAAAGGACCTCATTTTTGTGGGACTTGTGGGCATGATTGACCCTCCGCGTGCCGAGGTTGCCGACTCCATTAAAACTTGCAAAGAGGCGGGCATAACCGTTGTTATGATAACCGGCGACAATAAAGACACCGCTTTCGCCATTGGCAAGGAACTTGGCATTTGCGCCGATAAAAAAGAGGTGATTTCTGGCGCGGAACTCGACAAGTTTTCAGACGAAGATTGGAAAAACAGGGCGCAAAACTACCATATTTTTGCGCGGGTCAGCCCGGAACATAAAGTGCAAATTGTTAAGGCGCTTAAAGCGAACGACAAGATTGTTGCCATGATAGGCGACGGCGTCAATGATGCGCCAGCGATAAAGGTGGTGGATATCGGCGTTGGGATGGGAATCACCGGCACAGACGTGACAAAGGAATCGGCGGACATGATTTTGACGGACGACAACTTTGCCACCGTTGTTGGTGCGGTCAAGGAAGGTAGAAAAATCTATCAAAACATCTTAAAAATTATCGAATTTTTGCTGGGCACAAGTTTCGCCGAACTTTTTGCCATTGCGCTTATCACCTGCATTTTCCGTGACCACACCTTTTTCACGCCGGTGCTACTTCTTTGGATTAACTTTGTTAGCGACACTTTTGTGGGTTTGGCACTCGGCTTTGAAAAGGCGGACGACGACATTATGAAGGACAAACCGATTAAAACCTCCGGCAACCTCTTTAAAGGCAAGGTAGGTTTCAACATCTTTTGCTCGGCAATTTTTGTTTCGATAATTTTAATTGCGCTCTATGTGATTTTAACATACGTCTTTAATGTGCAGTCGGAATTCGTAACGACGGTATGTTTTCTATACCTCGTCTTTACCGAACTCTTCCACTCCTACAACCTTAAAAGCGACACCCAAAGTTTGTTCAATGGCAATCCGTTCGACAATAAGGCGCTCAACTACGGCTTTTTGATATCTGCGCTTTTGACGGTTATTGTTGTTCTTCTTCCTGTTGCGCCAATTCAGTCCGCCTTTGGCACCATGATGATAGATTGGTGGGGCTGGCTGTTGGCAATCGGGCTGGCGCTTTTGATAATACCATACATTGAAATTGTCAAATTGGTTGTTCGCCACGTAAAAAAGCGTAGGAGGGCAAGCGATGAAAAAAAGTAAAATCTTCGATTTAAGTGCCATTTCTATCATTTTTTGCGATTGCATTCAAGGGATTTTGCTCATTTTTATCGACTTATTCCTCGTTTCCAATGTTTTAAAAAATGAAAATTACGATATCACTTACAGAATCATTCAAATTGCGCTGTTTTACATAATCTACTATGCCGTTTTGGGTATTAGTTACAACTTTTCGGGTTTCTACCTTAAAAATCACAACAAAAGCGTGTTCGTGTCTATCGGCGCATTTGGCTTTACCATTGTTGTGGTGCTTGTTTATATTCTTCGCGCACAACTTATCACCTATCTTCCGCTCATCGCCTTGTTGTATGGGCTTAGTTTTGGGTTTTATTCTCCCGGCTATCACAACTTGACCTCGGAAACCATTTCCAGCAAGCATCAAGTGCGTTTTTTTGCAGTTAAGCGAATGGGTTTTCAAGCGGTGTATGTGATTTTTCCTCTTATTTTTGGGTTTATTGACGATTATGTCAATTTTTCGGTGGTTATCATAATTATGGCGGTACTTTGTGTGGCGCTCGTTGTTTTCTCTTTCTTAATCCGCCCGAAAAAGGTCTATAAACTTTCCTTCAACATTCCAAAATTTTGCCGGTATCTTAAGAAAAATAAACAGAGTACGGAGCCTTTAAAGTGGGTGTATGTTTCCAACTTCTTCCGCGGGGCGTCCATTGACTGTTTCACCACCTTTTTGACCATTCTTGTTTGGATAGGCGCGCAGTCCACTTCAACGCTTGGCATTTTGCAGTCGGTATTTACGCTCGTTTCCATTCTTACCCTCTTTTTGTATCTTCGCTACTATCGAAAAAAACGCTCAAAAGCCTTCCTCTTTCCTGTCTTTATTTTGGTAGCGCTTTCGGTGGTTGCTATCTGCGCGACGGGCGGAACGAATATGATTGCGATTACCGTATTTTACGGTGTGTACACCATTTTGAACGTCATTTACATCTCGCTTTCCGACAGCAGAAAGGCGAGTGTTGTTCGAATTTTGTCACTGCACTCGCACATTCTTGAAAGTACGGCAATCATGGAATTGACGTTGGCGGGAGGCAGGGTGTTCTCGTCGGTGCTATTGCTACTTTCGGGCGTGTTCGACGGGCTTATTGGAAACAACTCGCACATCTTCCTTCTTATCACGCTTGGAATTGTTGCGGTACTGTATATTTGTTTGGGATTATCGCTTTATTTCATCGAAAAAAGTTTAATAAGGCAGGATATGCAATTCCACAAAATTCATGTCAACGAGTTGTACGAAAAAGTGGAGGATTAAATCCTTTACTTTTCTTTTTATATGTTGTATAATAGTACGGCGTGGTTAAAGCGAAATTTACTTTTTTGCTAAACTTTTAAATAATAGAGGAGTTATTATGATTTTAGATACGCAAAAAGAAAAATTAAATTTAATAAAAGAAGATTTTAAGTTTATAAAGGAGTGTCTTTGACCATGATAAGCTTCTTTCTAAACTCGATGAACTAAAAAAAATTCAACTTCAAGACGACTTTTATAACGACCAAAAGTTGCTATCCAAGGTCGGGCGCGAAATGAAAACTTGCGAGCATAAACTTGAAAAGATAAAGTCACTTCAAAACGAGATAGACAACGCTGACGCCATAATTGAACTTATCGACGAGGGCGAGGACGAGGCACTTTTTGAGGAACTTAATAACCTCATTGAAAAATTAGGCTCGGAAATTGAAAGTGCTAGGCTAGAAACGCTTTTGTCTGGGAAATACGATAGTTACAATGCGATTCTCACTCTTCATGCTGGCGCGGGTGGAACCGAGGCGCAAGATTGGACGGATATGCTCTTTCGAATGTACTCCATGTACGCCGAAAAAAATGGGTTCAAGGTTAAGGTACTCGATGTGCTCGACGGCGAGGAGGCTGGGCTTAAAAGCATTTCCTTTTTAATTAGTGGTGAAAATGCCTATGGCTATTTGAAGGCGGAAAAGGGCGTGCATAGATTGGTGAGAATTTCGCCGTTTGACGCAAATTCTAGGCGTCACACAAGTTTTGCTTCGCTTGAAGTTATGCCGGAAATTGAGGAAGCGCCAGACATCAACATTCGCCCCGAAGATTTGAAAATTGACACCTATCGAAGTTCCGGCGCGGGTGGACAGCACGTCAATAAAACGGAGTCGGCTATAAGAATTACGCATATTCCAACCGGCATTGTGGTGGCGTGCCAAACGGAGCGTTCACAAATTCAAAATCGCGAAACCGCCATGAAGATGCTTTATAGTAAACTTGTTGAAAAGCAGGAACTTGAAGAAATGGAAAAACTTGCCTCCATTCGTGGCGATGTGAAGAAAATTGAGTGGGGAAGTCAAATTCGCTCATATGTTTTCTGCCCGTACACCCTTGTCAAAGACCACCGCACCGGCTATGAAACGAGCGATGTGGAGGGAGTTATGAACGGCGATATCCAAGGTTTTATCAATGAATATCTTAAGCGCACAAGCGTAAAGCAAGGAGAGGGCAATGTCTAGGTATCAAACAGAGGCAATAAGGAAATTTGAGGCGCTGAAAAGCAAAAAAGAAGTCACCATTTTGGCGATTGAGTCCTCTTGCGACGAAACAGCGGTCAGTGTGGTAAGAAACGGCAGAGAGGTGCTGTCAAACATCGTTGCCTCGCAAATCGACATTCATAAAAAGTTTGGTGGTGTGGTGCCAGAGGTCGCCTCGCGCAACCATGTAATGGCAATTGCGGGGTGCTATAAAGAGGCGCTAAAAGAGGCGAAGATATCCGAAAACGACCTTGACGCCATTGCCGTCACCTACGGCGCGGGGCTTATCGGCGCGCTACTTGTGGGGATAAACTTCGCAAAGACCCTTGCCTATGCGCTCAATCTCCCTCTCATCGGCGTCAGCCACGTGCATGGGCATATCAGCGCCAACTATATCTCGCACCCAAACCTCACTCCGCCGTTTGTCTGCCTTATGGTCAGCGGCGGGCATACGGCGCTACTTAAAGTGGACGATTACACCAAAATTCGCCTTATCGGCTCCACCGTCGACGACTCGGTGGGCGAGTGTTTCGACAAGGTGGCGCGAGTACTTGGGCTTTCCTATCCGGGCGGACCGAACATCGACCGCTTAGCAAAGAGTGGGAAAAATGTCATCAAGTTTAACTATCATGAACCGCTAAAAGACACTTTCAATTTTTCCTTTAGCGGACTTAAAACGGCGGTGGTCAACTATGTGCACAACAATGAGCAAGCCGGAAGAGAGTTTAGCGCCGAAGATGTTGCTGCTTCCTTTCAAGAACTTGTTGTCGATGAACTTTCCGAGAAGGCGGTTAGGTGCTCACTAAAAGAAAACTGTAAAACGCTTGTGGTCGCTGGCGGGGTTGGTGCGAACTCTCGCCTTCGCGAAAAATTAAAGGGAAAGTGCGAAAAAGAAAATATCGATGTTTTCTTTCCAATCTTAAAGTATTGCACTGATAACGCGGCGATGGTAGGCTCGATGGCATACTACTATCTTAAATCCGGCATAGGATTAAGCGACTTAACGCTGACCGGAAAACCGAATGTGCCGATAACAATATAAGAAGGTGATATGGAAAAGATAAAGAGATTTTTTAAAGAGATAAAGTGGTATGAATATCTGTTTGTGGGTGTTTGCTTAACAATCTTTGTGACTTTAAGCATTGTTTTTAAGTCGAGCATAATAACCACACTAAGTGCAATATTAGGTTTTTTGGCAGTATTTTTTATCTCAAAAGGTAATGTCGTTGGGCAGATTTTGGGCTTGTTGCAAATTCCTTTTTATTCTTATATTTCCTATTCGAACAGTTATTATGGCGAATTTATAATATGTCTCACAATATCCCTTCCTTTGTATGCTTTAGCCATTTTCTCATGGGTCAAAAATATAAATTCATCTAGTGGAGATATAAAAGTAAACACCAAAATTGGTTGGAGAGAGTGGCTTGTGGTTGTTATAATAAGTCTTATCGTGGGCGTGGGTGTGTATTTTCTTCTAGACTATTTCAACACCTATCAGGTTCTTCTCAGCACTCTATCGGTCATTACAAGTGCGATAGCATGCTACATAGTTATGCGAAGAAACGGCTATGGCTTTATCTTCTATATTGCGAATAACATCATTAGTATGTCCATGTGGATTTTACTTGTGATAAATAACCACGATTTAACACAAATTATAACCTTTTTTAACTATATAACCTATTTTATGTTAAATGTTAGAGGCGTTTTCAATTTTGCCAAACTAAAAAAACAACAAAACTATGAACTTGAAGATGCTTCATTTGATAAAATTATGAAAGTATTAAAGGAGAATTAAATGGAACTACTTGCTCCCGCTGGGAACTATGAAAAATTTTTAACGGCTCTGCACTTTGGCGCGGATGCTGTCTACCTTGCTGGAAACCGCTTTGGGCTTCGCGCCTTTGCCGGGAATTTCTCTGATGAAGAGATAGTTAGTGCCACAAAACTTGCGCATAGTTTGAAGAAAAAGGTGTATGTGACGCTGAACATTATCGCACATGACGCCGACTTTGAAGGGCTGAAAGACTATTTACTATTTCTTCAAAACGAGGCAAAGGTGGATGCGGTTATCGTGGCAGATGTCGGCATTATGCAATTTGTGAGAGTCAATGCACCACTTCTTGACATACATTTAAGCACGCAAGCGAACATTATCAACAGTTATTCGGCTAACTTTTTCGCCGAACTTGGCGTGAAAAGGCTGATACTTGCGCGCGAACTATCGCTTAAAGAGATAGCAAACATTCGCAAAAACCTCTCGCCAAAGGTGCAGATTGAGGTGTTCGTGCATGGCGCTATGTGCATGGCGTATTCGGGCAGGTGCCTTCTTTCAAACTACCTCTCGGGGCGCGACTCTAATCACGGCGAATGCGTGCAAGCGTGCAGGTGGAAGTACTATGTTAGGGAAGTGAGCCGAGAGGACGAACTTGAGGTGGAAGAGGACGAAAAGGGCAGTTATATCTTCAACTCGCGCGATTTAAATATGCTTCCATACCTAAAAGAATTGAAGGACGCCGGCGTGGATAGCATTAAGATTGAGGGGCGCATGAAATCGTCTTTCTATGTGGCAACCGTTGTCAATGCCTACCGTATGGCACTCGACATCCTACCTAAAAAGCCGACCGAAGAGATTTGCGAAGAACTTATGAAGGCGAGCCATAGGCGCTACACCACAGGCTTTTACTTCGACGAAACAAACAGGCAATATCAGGAAGATAGCACTCCGGTGCAGAACAGCGAGTTTGTGGCGCTTGTTACAAGCGACGGCGACGGCAAAACTGTGGAAGTGGAGATGCGAAACAAGTTTTCGGTGGGCGATACGCTGGAAATTCTAAGTCCTAACAAAAAGATTTTCAATAAAAAAATCAAAGTGGAAAAGATTATTTCGTCAGAGGGTGAGACCGTTGACAGTGCCAAAAAAGTGCAAGAAAAAGTGGTTATAAATTGCCCATACCTATTAAAAAAAGGTGATATATTAAGGCGCTAGATAACACTAAAAATTACCTTCAGTAAATTTGATAATATTTAATTTGTTTTCAAAGTTTAATTTACTTTTTATCAAAATACCTATCAAAACTTTGAAAATTTATTGCAATTAGCGCTAATCGATAGGTTTTTTAAAGTTATTTTACTTAAAAATTTTTAATTATCATATTTTATTTGACTTTTCATAGATTTTATTATAAGATTTATCTATAAAAAGTCACCGAGCGTTTATGGAACGCAATGGTTAATTATCGTTATTTTACGAGAAAAGGTTGAAAAAAAGGTATTTTAATTACGTTTTATTTTAAATGTAAATTTTATCTAAGGAGTGGAAAATGGATATAAAAAGAGTGGAAAATGTGGAAGGAAAGTATCACCTCACCTTCTTAGAGGGCAAAAAGGCGATGGAATCAGCAAAAGCGGACCTTCGAAGCGCGCTGTTTTCTCTTCTTCTTTTTTGTGCGCTTGTTGTTGTTTTCATTTTGGTGGGCGGTTTTAACTTCTTTTACATCTACTTTTTGATTGCTTTTTTGGTCGCCTTCATCGCCATGATTGTGGTATTTTCGCTCCAAAAAAGTAAGGGCAAAAAACAGTGTAAATATGCTCTAAATCATGCCAAACCAACTGAAATTGTCAATAAATCTGCAAGCATAGAAAGGACCTCGAAGGTGATTGCGTCATCGGTGTCACGCGATTTTGAAAAAAATTTCACCAACAAGAGAATCAAAAAAAGTATGCGTGAAAATCTCGATAATTTCGATAAAGAGGAAAAGAAAAATATTTAATATGATAAGAATAACAAAAGATTGGGCAAACATGCTGAAAGATGAGTTTAATAAAGACTATTTCAAAAAACTCCAAGCGTTTTTAGAAGAAGAGTGCGCGCGCTATGATGTCTATCCTAAAATGGAAAACATCTTTAACGCATTAAATTATTGCCCGTATGATAAAGTTAAGGTGGTGATTATCGGTCAAGACCCATATCATGAGCCTCATCAGGCGCACGGACTGTCTTTTTCAGTGGAAGAGGGTGTGACATATCCGCCATCACTTGTAAACATCTTTAAGGAAATCGAAGATGATTTAGGCGTTAAAGTGCAAAATTCTGGCAATCTTATAAGGTGGGCAAAGCAGGGCGTTATGCTTCTTAACACCACACTAACTGTTAGGCGCGGACAAGCCAATTCGCACCGTGGTAAAGGCTGGGAAATCTTCACAAATGAGGTGATTAGGCAGTTATCCGCTCGTAAAGACCCGATTGTCTTTCTTCTGTGGGGTAGCAACGCTCAAAGTTTTGCGCCGATAATCGAAAAGCAACATTTGGTTTTGATAGCACCACATCCAAGTCCACTTTCGGCATATCGGGGATTTTTTGGATGCAAACACTTTTCAAAAGCGAATAATTTTCTTGTCAAATGCGGAAAAGAACCTATTGATTGGACATAATTTTAAAAGTTTAAGCAAATATTTTGATAAATTAGTGAAAAATGCTTGATTTTTTATGAAATTTTTGGTATATTAAAAGGGCAGTTGTCAAAAATATCGTCTTTGGAATAGAAGATAATGGCAACTCGCAAAAACGATTGCGCTTAGCAAATGAATTTTGCGGGAATGGCTTAGTGGTATAGCGCAGCCTTGCCAAGGCTGAGGTCGCGGGTTCGATCCCCGTTTCCCGCTCCAAAAGCCGAAAATCCTAGGCAATAAAAAAGGTTGTCACACAAAGTGGCATGAGAGGTAAACTCTTAAAAGAATATTGGCGGAGTTGATAAAATATCGTTCAACCCGCCATTTTTAAAATGGTACCATCGCCAAGTGGTAAGGCAAAGGTCTGCAAAACCTTTATTCCCCGGTTCAAATCCGGGTGGTACCTCCAAATCTTGCCGATGTGGCGGAATGGCAGACGCACAGGACTTAAAATCCTGAGTTCGAAAGGACGTGTGGGTTCGACTCCCACCATCGGCACCAGACAAAAATAATCCGAACCGTTAGGGTAAGGATTATTTTTGTTTGTATTCTTATTTTTTCTTTTTTCACTTTTCTTTTTTCTTTTCTCGGATTATTTTGAAATAAGAAATAAGAAAGAAAAAAGAAGAGTTTGTGGTTTAATACAATTCTACTTTAACTTCAAGTTTATATATTAAAACTAC
>CALVNE010000002.1 GCA_944349515.1 uncultured Clostridia bacterium
AACATTTCATCCTCCTTCCGACATCAATTTCTTGATTTTTAATCCAAATCTGGTTCTTTTAATTTCACGACTCTACATCTTACTTGCACAACATAATCCGGCTTGTATATATTTGGAATAACTCTTACATCCATATCTATTGAATCTTCATCATAGATATAATCACCAATTTCCATATTCTCAGCAGCAACCATACCTTTTACAAATTTTTTAATAGTTTCTATTTCTTGCTCTGTAGGTTTTTCACCCCATACCGATGCCGGGTCCATTATAACGATTTCTTCCATATAATTCTCCTTTTAATTTTCAACCGATATCCAAGAAAGTATTGCAATACAAAGAAAAGTAAATAGTAATGAGCCTGCCCATATTATTAGTGGTAAACAAACCATTACCCAACTCCAAGTTATAACTCCGCACAATTGTAATATAAGGAATATTAGAAATAATGGAACTCCAAGACAATCAATAGTCTTAAATAACCACAAAAATCCTGTTATAATAATTATAAAAGCTACTATCATATTGAATCACCTTCCTTTTTCGCTTGCTGGCAGAAGTAATCTTGATAACAATCAGCCTTGTTTAAATCACAAAAACTTTCACATTCTTTTCTATGAATATCTGGACAAGGTATCACAAATTTACACATATATTCACACGCCAACTCGCAAGCCCTTTTCCAAGTGTCGCGGTCAGTTTCAGCTTTATCACATTCTTTTAATATGCATTTTGCATCACAACCGTCTTGAAGCAAATCATCTACTTCTTGTAAAATTTTGCAACCGTATTTCTCCCAAACATTATATATTTTGTCTAGTTCCTTTCTTTGTTCTTGCTCCCAGCATAAATACTCGTGTAATTCATCAATGCTGGATATATTGAATTCTTCCATAATATCTTCAAGTTCAGCAAGTTTATCATACATTGCATCAAGATTATCTTGATTATAAAAACTAAATTTACTATTTCTTGTCAATCTCTCTGCCATATCATTCTCCTTTTAACTCTTTGATTTGCTGGTAAATATAGGTTAAAACTGCAGCAGTTTCAGTCTCTAACATCGTATTTTCTAAAATAAAATCTTTCACTTTTTCAAGTTCCTGAATTGCGAGGTCTTTTTGCTCTTGTTTTGATATTTCAACTAATTCTTCAAACGCTTCACAATGTTGACAACACTTTTGATATTCCCCTTTTCTTAAAACTTCAACCTCTTTGTCTTTTTCAGCAAGTTGCTGTTTGAGTCGGTCGATTTGCTGGTCTTGTTCATTAAGACGTTTTATAATTAAATCTGAACCAAAATACGATTTTATTGATGTTTGCTTTTCATTAGAAGTATTTTCAATAATTCCCCAAAGTCCGTCTGTTTGGTATAAACTGAATTTATCATTCATCTTCTCCCTCCAACTCTCGCATTTTGTCTTTAACATAAGAATATGCAGCACAAGCGCCAGAAATAAATTCATCGTTTATATTTTTAGGTTGCGTAAAACTTAACGACTCTTTCAACTCATTCCACCTTGATTTTTGTTGGTCGAGTTGGTGTTGGAGATTTTTTATTTCACAATGTAATTTATTGTGTTCTTGTAAGCAATCTACCATTTCTTCTTTATTTATCACAAAACAAGTTTCGATGTTGTTTTTAACAATAAAGTCTTGTATTTGCTTTATTAAAAAGTTATAGTATTCTTCATCTCTTGCTTCAACAATCTGTGAAATTATATTTTCTTGAATAGTCATACCAAATCCACCATCTTTTTCATAAATTGATGATGGTTTCAAATTATAATTTTTTATTATTTCTATTGGTTTTTTACTCATTTTCTGCCTCCTTTTGTATTTGGTCTAAAAATTCATATAATTCAATTCGCTCAACACCCCAATTGTGAGACCTTGTATCACTAAATTTTAGTTTTATTTTCTCGCACACTTCCTTTACGAGTTCTCGGTCGTGGGTTTTTAAAGATTTCAATGGACACGATTGTAAAAATGGTTCAATAGTTTGTTTAAGCAATAATACACATCTATCTTCCATTACACTATGACAAGGACATTCATCACAAATATCAGGCATTTCTTTTACATACACTTTTGTTTCTTTCATAACTACTCCTTTTTAAATTTTTCTTCTAAATCAAAAATTGTGTATTTGTTATATTTGAATGGTCTATTCGTTCGACTTTGCAAATCTTTTAATTTTTGCCAATATTTTGGTAAATAAAGATAATAGTTTTTTAATTCCTTTAAATTTTTATTTGCACAACACCAACAACTAACTCGGTCAAGTATTGAATAAAGTTCTACACCATCTTCATTCCAATCAAAGCCCTTATCATAACAATATTGCAAACAATCTTTCTCTGTCATTTTCCATTCAGCTAGTGGGAATTGTTTATTGCCTTTTCTTTCTTTTTCAAGTCTACTAGGCTCATCATAAGCAATTCCAACATATTCAACAGCACCTTTACAATATTTTTCTAATGCTTGTAGTTTCTCGCTCGTTCCCCACCGACATCTACCACCCCACCAACTATAACCCTTGTGTTCGTTTGGTTTTCCTTTATTGACAACTAAATCAAACATCTTATAGCAAAAATCACATTTCGGTTTTAATTCAGTATATTTTATACCTTTGCTTTCAAGTAATGTTTTGACTTTATTTCTTATATTGTATATGGCTTCAAATTCCATCCCAGTATCATAAAATACAACTTCGTCTAGTGGTTTGTTTTCTTCTATAAGTTTTAACAACATTGCTAAACTATCTTTACCAAAACTCACACTTGCAATATGTTTCATACTTCCCCCATAAAACATTTCACACAGTCATCATAAAGTTTATAGAAATTTTCTTCTGTTGCACTTTCTACTTTACCCCTACCATAGTAAAACAACAATTGTTTATTTTCAATCAACTGCATAAAGCAATCAGTACCACTAGCACTCACAAATCTAAATATCTTTTTCTTTTTAAATTCTTCCCAAGTCAAGAACGGCAGGTGTTCGGTTCTGGAGATGTTTGAACGATATGAATAGTGTTTCGCTTGTGCTTGTGTTTTGAACATATAATCCATACGATAGTAACTGTTTCTCTCAACATCTTTCAAATAATAGACTCTACCAACATCTTCGTATATATAACTATTTATTTCATAAATGCCGTGTAATAACATATCCTTTGGTGTGTCATAAAGAAAGCCTATATACCATATGGTATCTTTATTTTCTATTGCTTTTTCTAATTCTTGTTTTGTCATAACTTACTCCTTCATAATTTCCTTCCGAATAAATAACCAATAACACCAAACAAAATTCCACTACCTATGAATACTAAACTCCAATGTGGAATTGTAATGACATCGCTATTTATAATCACGCCATATTTCTCAACCGATAACACCATTTGAAACACCATTGTCGTTATGAATGAGCCGATTGATATGACCCAAGATATAATACTTGCGATTAAATAAAATTTTTCGTTCATAATCACTCCCTATAGTCATCATAAATTTCTAATTCAAAATAGTTTTCATTCGGCCAAAATTTCTCAATAATAATTGAACCAACTTCTTCTTGAAATTCTAACAACTGTTCAATCGTGGCAATTTCTATTGTGTCAACCTTATATCTATATTTGGATTTATTATTATACCCATCAATTATCTCTTCCTCGACCTTCCACTTCTTACTAACATCTTTACTTTCTAACTTTGTATCTTCGCCATTAACATCAATGTTTCCAAAATTACTACAAAGGCTTGTTCTTGTTAATATAAATTTCATTTCTCCTCCAATATTTTGTAAAATTTTGCAAGCGCTTTCTGCGATGAAATGTTATCTTTTTTTAGCGTAATATTCAAATATCTCTCAATGATGTGATTGAGTTCTTTTCGTATGTTGTTAGCACCTTTCTTCAAACCATCATGATAACCTTTTGCTGGCAGAAAGTCTGCAATTTGAGTTTTGCCTGCACCCTGCCCACCTGCAGTTTTGTTTCGCATTTGGTAACCCGCACGCTGACACTCCTTGATATAAAATTGCTCATTCTCATTAAGTTCGCTTTCGGCACATTTAATTGTTATCACCCTGTATCCAGTCGGATTATCATCGGAATACCAACCATGACTCTTTAAACTTAAATCAATCCACAAATGCTCTCTCATGTGCTGTGCAAGTCTTGAAAGAATGTGCTTGGCTTGTCCCACATACGCATACTTAATGCCATCTTCAATTCTTGATAAGATGTAAATTCCACAATCTTCAGTTAAACTTGGAAACATCGCTTTAAGTCTCTTTTTGTTTTTGCTGTCGATTGCCATAATCTGCCGTAAATCCATTTTTACCTCCATAAATTTGATAAGATTTCCATGTTTTTTAATTTAGTTCGCAACTCAGCGACTTTTCGGAAAAGTGTTCTCAAAGAGACGCTAAGTTCTTTTGAAGCATCAACCACTCGCTTTGTGAAGTATAGCGTTAAAATTTGCTGCTCTTTTTCAGTCAATGAGTTTTTGAATTTTTTAAAGTTGTAGTAAAATCGCATATCAATATTGCCTTTAACTTTGATAAAATGCTTCTGTTTAAACTCTGGACACTCTCTGACAAAGTAACTTTCAAAACTTTCGTATGGCGAATTTTTTATCATTCTTCTTTCCGCAGTCCAGCCTTCAACCGGTTTAAACGATTTGCTCCACGAACATCCACTACAGGAATTTTGACACTTCCAGCATAAACTTTCTTCCATAGCGCCTCCTAAAACGGCAACTCGCCATCATCTTCAATCGGTTCAAGTTCTGCCTTTATCTGCTCCATTTTCGGTGGTGGAGATTTTTCCTTTTCAGTAAACTTAAAAATATCGCCTTTATATGTCATTCGAATTGTTCTCAATGCGCCATTTCTAAATTTGCCGATGATTAGGTCTATGTTCTTTATCTCTTCTGCCCGCCCAGATTTGGAGTGAAGGAACATAACGATGTCGGCATTATTTTCTATCTCGCCACTCTCTCGAAGGTCGGCAAGTGTCGGTTCTCTATCTTCATTGTCTAATTGTCTATTCAGTTGACAAAGAGCAACAACAGGAACATTTAACTCTCTCGCCATAACTTTAAGCCCTCGTGCAATTTCCCCAACATCTTGAAAACGATTACCCGATTTCTCTTGAGGTTTAATAAATTGAAGATAGTCAACAACGATAAGGTCTAACCCTTCTCTGCGTTTTAGTCTTTTTGCCTTAAGTGTCATACTTTGCACTGTGTTTGTCGAATCATCATCGATAAAGATTTTGCTTTCAACGAGTGCGTTCTTTATATTTTCAACCGCTTTAAACTTGTTACCTAGATTGCCAGACTTCAAGTCAAAATTTGGAACTTCGGCATTTAAACTAAACAATCTTTCCATGATTTGGCTATTCGGCATCTCGAGCGAGAAAAAAGCAATTTTCTTCTTCTGATTAAGAGCAGAGTGGCTAATAACATTCAAGGCAAAAGCAGTTTTGCCAACACCTGCTCTTGCTGCAACAACAATCAAATCACTCTTTTGCAGTCCCCAAAGACACTTGTCTAAGCACTTAAAACCTGTCTCAAGTCCAAACTCATCATACTCGCCGTTTATTCGCTTTTTGATTCTTTCAAATGCTATTTCAGTGGCTTCAGCAATCGGTTCGCATTCAGCAGTCAAACTACCTTCAGTCACCTTTGTAAGTTCATCTTGCAAAACTGAAATCACAGCATCAGCATTCTTTCCGCTTTTAATCAAGTCCGCTCCGAGTAAGCAAATGTTTTCGGTTTTTCGCAAATTCGAATAGTCTTTCACAAGTTTTAAATAATACTTGTAGTTCGCTTTGCTCGGAATGATGTTTGAGTAAGCAATCAATCTGCTCATGTAATCAGTTTTTTCTCCTTGTCTTTCAAAAAGGTCAGCAACTGAAACAATGTCACTCTTTATTCCCCTATCAAACAACGCCTTCATAACTTGAAAAAACTTTTTATTCTCATCAAAATAGAAGTCTTGAATTGTGAGTGTTGACATAATCTCTTCCGTTACTTCACAGTCTCCATCATCAATAAGCAAACACCCAAGAATGCATTGCTCGGCTTCCAAGTTGTTTATTTGGCTTAGCCTTTGAGGCACTAACTCTTTTTTAGTTCGCATAAGGAATAGCCTCCTTATCCTCTGATTTTTTGCCGTGATTAAATCTATCAAACAAGCCTTGATAGCAATTTGCTATTGAATAATCAAGTATCTCTAAAGCCTCTTCTTTTGTTTGTGCATACTTACGCAGTTTTTGAATGCAACTATCAAGAGTAGATTTAGTTCTTATAGCCTTATTCTTACCCATAGCCTTTCTCATTTCTGCATAGTCTTTAAACTTCTGACAAACTTCATTATCGCTAAAACTACCTTCAATGAAAGAGTAGAGTTCACTATCCGTAAGGATGGTGTTTTTTCTTTCTTTATTATTTTCTTTCTTTAATATATCATTATCATTAACATATACATTAACATAAAGGTTATCGTTTGGCTCGTCTAGGTTATCTTCGGTTATCTTTGGGTTATCTTCGGTTATGGTCTGATTATCTGTTTTTTGAGCATAATAAGGGTTACTTTGCCCTTTTTTAAAGTTAGGATTTCCACCTTTTTTGCCATTTTCAACGCTTGCTGTATATCTTGCAATATTATTTTCCATGTCGCGTGAAAAACTAACCAACATTGCCTTCGCAACTGGGCTTATGTCCTCTGGGATAGTACCATTTACGCCATATTTCACAAGTGCCTTATAGGTCTCTAATTGATATTCTTCGGGCAGAGTTTCTATTGCCTCTGCCCAATTTTTGAATATCACAAAACTATCTCTTATTATCCCCACTTTCCACCTCATATATATCAACATGACAATAGTCAGAGCCTTTGATGCTTAAATCGGTTTCATTATTGTAAATTGTCAGTTGTCCTTCAACTGCAAAGACTATGTCATCAATCCACGACTTTTTGATTTTCTTACGCTCGGTTTTGCCATTCCATTTTTTAAATTCGGCTACAAATTTTTTCTTCATACAACCTCCTAGAACGGCAAACTGTCATCTTCTTCAATTTCGGTCAGTTCTGGCTGTAAATCTTCAATAATTTTTGTGCTGTTTTCTTTAATAATAAAGTCCGCAGTGAGTGAATAATAGGTCTTGCCATCTTTCTTGGTCACTTTAAATTCTCCACCGGCTAAAACATGGTCGCCTTTTTTTATGTCAGCCGGTTTTCTTCCCCAAACTGAAACATTGATTATTGCGGCATCTTTACTCGGTGAAACACCGACTTCAAAGAATTTTCTTCCGTCAAATTCTTTCTCTTTCATGTCTCCTACAACATATCCTGTGACGATTGTGTCTTTCTTGTTATCTCTTTTTATAAACATCTTTTATTCCTCCTTTTTATAACCCTTAAGGTTTTCAATTTCAATTGGTGTAAGGGTCTCAATTCCCAATTGTTTAGCCTCTTCTATCGTGCCATCAATAAGCCTTGCCATTTCCGCACTATCGAGGGTGTGTGTTTCTTTATAAATTAAATATTTCACAAAGGTTTTGTTGTTCTCAACGCATACGCCTATCGGCTTTGCATATTTGAAATATTGTGTTATAGGAATTTCTTTTAAAGCCTTAAAACCTGCTTTTAAACCTTTCTCATCTTTTGCTATAGCACCATAATCGAAAACAAGTTGCTTTTTAACATCTTCATCTGACCTTTTCACCGCCCTTGCAATCTTGTTTACAAGCACATGAAAGTATGCGTTTGCGTCAGTGCTTCTTCGCTTTCTATATGGCTTAATTTCGCAAATATAAGGTTTTTCTTTAAGATTTGGTAAGATATTCATAAGTTCGTTTTGAACTGTCAAAATATCCGCTTGTTCCTTTAAAATAAGTTCCATTTTTTTATCCTTTTAAAGTAATTCTTACTTGTGCTTTAACCGGTGTTTTCTTCAAAAATTGTTTTGCTATATCTGGCAGTTCTTCCTTTAATCTTTTTGTGTCAAAACTCTCTCTTGTTGTTGGTGCAATGTAAGTGATTTTGAAGTAGTCATTGTCGATGAAAGGAAGTCCTGTCTCTTCAAATTTTTGTATCAAAAAGTCCTTTAAACTTTCTTCCTGTTCTTCAAGTTGTTTTTTGCGTTCTGCAAGCGCTTTAAGTTCGCTCTGAACAGTTATCAATTTTTCACAAGATGCTGTGTCAATTTCAAATGTTTTTCTTTCGTAAAGCATGCTGTTCCTTTCGCAGTCTAAAAGTCTTTCAATCTCTTCTCTCGGAATTGGTTTTAATTCAACTATCTTGCAAGTGTGGTCATCTGAAAAGTGAAAGCAAATGTATTTATCAAAGGTTTCATTCATGAGATAAGCATACAAACTTAACTGCCATGCAACTGCCTCTCTATGAAGGCTAGAAGTGGTTTTAAAGTCGCCAATAAAGGTTTGTCCTTTAATTATTCCAGCGACATCCACTGTGCCCGCTATTTCATCATTCCAGACCATAAATTCGCTTTTGCTAGGAAGAATATCCTCGCACACACATTGCTCGTAAAATGCCTCAAATTCGCCCGTAAAACCGACTTGTTTATGGTTGATGTATTCTTCAAGTTCTTTGTGTATAACCTTGCCTCTTTCGGCTTTTAACCTAAGAATTTCGCTATCAATGTTTGAGTAATCTGGTGATAACCCATGTTTTTTTAAAAGTTGTGTCACAGATACTAAATTTATCTCTTCGCCATTGTCCTTAATAAGCGTGTAGGAGTGGCTGTTTTCATCAAAGTTAAGCTTGTCCATTGCCACTCTCCTTCTTCGCCTTTGCAAGGGCTTTTCTTTGCTTTTTAATTGTCTCTTCTGCTTGCTCGAACGATATGTCATCTATTGAAGGTGCTTTGTAGTATAGCGCCATACTTTCTAGTCTCTTCTCATCGAAACCAAGTTCGTAGAGTTCTTTCAATTGTTTTTCAGTAATCTTCTTCAATGGCTTTAAATTAGAACCCACTTCAACTTCATCAATCTCAATTTGTTGAGAAAATTCATCTGCCTCACTATCGCTATAAATTCCAGCATAAGCAAGTTTTGATATCTTCAAAACAACCCTGTCAAAACATCTTTTAAAAGCCATGGCATATGGGTATTCATTTTTGCAGTTCTTCGCATTAACCTCTCCCACCTCATATATCCCTTGCTCTGGGCAACTATATGTGAACACAAGGCTATTGCCAAATCCATTGCTATCATACTTCACACATTCTGGCTTAAACTTGTTTTCAGCAGTCGCCATATCATTAAGTTTTAAGCAACCGTTGTGGCTTATAATCAAGCCTGTATATGCCATTTTGCCGGTTTTCGTTTTATTCATTAAAATCCAAAAGTCGCCTTCTGAAATTTTACCTTCGTATTTTTTAATTATTTCAAGCGCTTGCTTTTTGCTTTCTGTGTATTTTGGACTCTGCCAAACAGGAACTTCCACTCTTTGTCCGTTCTCGATGATAGCTTCTTTATCTTTTTCGTTAAACATTTGCCACCTCCAAAAGTTCTTTAACCGTAGTTTTTTCGCCCATGTAGATTGCAATTGTTTTCAATTTAAACACCACTTCATTTGGTGTGCCTTTTAATATTAAATTTTTCATAAACTCCTCCTAAAATATTGATTTTTTTAATAATTTTGCGGTATAATTTTCCAAGAGATATTTTTTCTATCTTATCTCTTGTTGGAAGACAATGCTTTCGCCTTGGAAATTTGAAGCATTGTCTTTTTTTACTGGCCGATTAAGCCATGCAAGATAATCGCCTTTTGTGACTCTGCCTTGAAAATTTAAACTGTCAGAATACGCTCTAATTGAGCGAATGATTGAATAAGCCTTAGCAGTTCCACAGTTAAAAATCTTCTTGATGTCATCTTTGTCTAAATACGCTTTCTCTTCCACTTGTCGTCACCTCCTTTTAATCTTCCTTTATCAAGTCATCCACAGTGCAATTTAAAACTTGCGCTATCTTTTTTAATGTCTGGATGTTTGGACTTGCAACGCCCTTTTCCCACTTACTCACAGTAGATTGGTCGACTTTTAAACTTTTTGCCAACTTAAGTTGAGTAATCTGTTTTTCTTTGCGAATATTCTCCAAATTCATGTTATCACCTCCTTCTAATATGATTTACATTCATATTATAATCCCTTAAAAATATGAATGTCAAGCATATTTTAATAATTTTTTAAAAAAATCTTGAAAAATATGAAAATTACGCCTATAATTAAGATGAGTTTTTACTTGTTAAGAAAAAATAGGAGAAATCATGAACAAATTTAAAGAACTAAGAAAAAAAGCAGGCTTGACCCAAATAGAATTTGCTCAAAAATTGAATGTAGACCAATCTACAATTAGTAAATGGGAACAAGATAAGGCAATTCCAGATATACAAATGCTAGTTCAGTTAGCTTCTTTTTTCAATGTCTCTGTTGATTATTTAATGGGTAGAGAACAAAAGGTCGATAATAATGTCGCTGGAGTCCAATTAGAACGCCAAACGGTCAAAATACCTGTCTATGGCACCATTCCTGCTGGTGTGCCAATTGAGATGATTGAAGACTCTTATATCGAAGATTATGAGGATATTAGCGCCGATTTACTGCGTGGCGGGAACACTTATTTTGCTTTGCGTGTAAGGGGTGATTCGATGCTTCCAAAGTTCGAGAGTGGCGATATTTTGATTTTAAAACAAACAGAAGACTGTGAGAGCGGTGCCTACTGTGCTGTTTCTATCAACCACACTGAATGCACATTCAAAAAGGTAATAAAAAAAATGAATGGTCTGACTTTAATGCCACTCAATCCAGATTTTGAACCATTATTTTTTACTAATAGAGAAGTTGCAGAACTGCCTGTAACTATTTTAGGCGTTGTAAAGGAAGTAAGAAGGAGTTATTAACTATGGGAAAATATTCGAGATATATAATAGCTTCCGATGAATCTATTAAAAAGGGCAAACTCTATAGTTATTTCTTTGGTGGTTGTTTAGTGAAAGAAAGTGAATATGATAAAATTAACGATTTGTTGAATATGTATAAAACTTCACTAGGATTTAATGAAATAAAAAGGTCAAAGATAACAAGATTAAATGCTCCCGAATATATAAAAATTCTTGATTTGTTTTTTACATTTGTTAAATCTGGACAAATCAAAGTAAGAATTATGTATGCCCCTAACAATGAATTGAATCATTTTAGACACGGACAAGATGAAATTTATTGTAAATTTTACTATACCTTTCTAAAACTTGCTTTCAGCATATTCTACGCAAAAGAAAATATCGTTTTGCGATTAATTTTAGATGAATTGCCAGAATCTCCAACAGTAAGAACAAATTTCAAAAATGGTCTTGTGAAAAACTTTTATAAAATATCACAAAATAATAATAGCAAAGTTGTTATATATAAAAATAGAATTCAAGAAGCAAATTCAAAAGAACATACCATATTGCAATGTGTAGATATAATTATTGGCGTGATTGAATTTTATTTAAACCATTCTGGAGAACCACAAACAATAAAGGGAGTAGCAAAGCTTAAAATTTTTAATCATATCTACGAAAATTATATTAAATATTTTATACCTAATTTCTCATTTCTAAAAAGCACTGGATACTTTAATTGCTATAAATCTTGGCTTGCCCCTTATAAACATTTAGTATTCAGAAAAATAAAAGCCCCCGGCTTAACTACATAATTACCACGTGAACACGCAGTCATTCGCTAAGCCAGAGACTTTCGGTAAAGGAGTTTATCCTTTGCCCTAATTTTACACCATTTAAAACGCAAAAGTCAAGACTTTTTCGCAAAAATGGTAATAATATTATATTCTACCAAAAAAAACATATGCAAATTTTATGACAAAGGAGTAATTTATGGCAAGTTTTGAACAACTATATTACTGTAAAAACTGCAAGAAAAATGTTGCTGTTACAAATGGCAAATGCAAAACTTGCGGTTCAACTCAACTTAATAAGACTTGGTCGACACGATTTCGATATATTGAAGCCGATGGCATAGAAAAACAAAAACGCCTATCTGGATTCTCAACAAAGAAAGAAGCACAGGACGCCTATCTTAAATTTATGGCTGGCGCAAAGAAATATGAGAAAATTGAAAAACAGCCAAAAGATTTAATTTTTTCTGATTTGTATGATGAATATAAAAATTTTATAAAAAACCAAGTAAAAGAAAGCAGTTATTATGATTTTTGCTCAAAAAGTGATATTCATATCAAAGATTATTTTAAAGACTATAAAGTAAAAAATATAACCCCAAAAATTTTACTTGACTGGCAAAATCAAATTAACAATACCCAATACGGCAAAGAAAACTACAAAAAGCCCTACTCCTTTAAATACAAACGCAACCTGCGTAGTTACTTAAATGCGATTTTATCTTTTGCAGAAAAATACTATAACATTCCAAACCAACTTAGAAAGGTAGACCATTTTAAAAATAAAAATGAAGTGAAAGAAATGCAAATTTGGACTCCAAAGGAGTTTAACAGCTTTATTGAACAAGTCTCAAATCCTATTTACCGAGCATTTTTCTACGCGCTTTATTATACTGGTGCTCGCAAAGGCGAAATTCTGGCTACAACTTGGAATGATTGGGACCTAGATAATGCGAAGCTAAACGTTAATAAAAGTATAACCAAAAAGGTTTATGGAGCATCTTGGATGTCTACTTCTCCAAAAAACCACTCTTCTATAAGGAAGATTAAAATACCTCAAATTCTTGTTGATGTAATTAAAGAATATAAAACGGGTAGAGAAAACTATAAATTAGCTTTTGCAGACGAAAAACCTCTTGCTGATTCAAATATACAACGCATAATGAAAGATGCCTGTCAAAAAGCAAATGTAAAGTTAATTCGTATACACGATATTAGACACTCTCACGCAAGTTATTTGCTCACAAAAGGAGTTTCTGTTATGTCTGTTGCTAAAAGGTTAGGTCATAGTAATATAGAACAGACATTAAATACTTACGCCCATGTATTGCCTGACGAAGAAGATTTGCTTATTGAAATACTGCAAAAATCATACCAAAAATCAGTGTGATTTGCACTCTTAAAAATGTTCCAAATAAATTTTATTGTTCCAAAAATGTTCCTAAAAATTCAAAAATACAATATATGGTATCTTAAATAAAAATACACCACAATATGCGGTGTATGATTTATATGGTGGGAGTTATAGGGCTCGAACCTATGACCCTCTGCTTGTAAGGCAGGTACTCTACCAACTGAGCTAAACTCCCTCAATGCTTTTTAAGTTTAGCATAAACAAACCGGCGTTGTCAACAATTTTTCAGAAAAAAATAAAAAATTTTAACATTTAGTTTAGTTTTGAATTTTGACCCTTAAATTCCACTTGTGTAAATTGGGAAAGTGGAGTATAATATAGGCATGAATGAGAAGATTAAAGACAAACTGAAAACCTTGCCGACGAACCCGGGGGTGTATATCATGCGCGATAAGACGGGCGAAGTTATCTATGTGGGCAAGGCGAAAAATTTGAAGAACCGCGTGTCGCAGTATTTTCGCCACACCGAAAAGCCCGCCAAGGTGCAGGCGATGGTGGATAATGTGGACAACTTCGACTATTTTATCACCGTCAGTGAACTTGACGCTTTGGCGCTCGAGAACAACCTAATCAAGCGCTATCAACCTTTCTACAATATTCTTTTGAAGGACGGCAAGACCTTTCCATATATAAAGATTGACATGAAAGAGGAGTTTCCGCGCCTTGAAATTGTCAGAAAGATTAAAAATGACGGCGCCAAATATTTTGGTCCCTACTTTGCTGGCATTGACCCGAAGGCGATAATCAAAACGATATCGTCGGCGTTTAAAATACGCACGTGTTCAAAAAAGTTTTCATCCGAAAAACACCTTAAAAGGGAATGCTTAAACTACTCACTTGGACTTTGTCTTGCGCCATGCACCGGCAAGGTAACGAAGGAGGAGTACGCGGAAGAACTTAAAAAAGTGGTGAACTTTTTAAACGGCAACGATGACGAAATTGAAAAGGTACTTTTGGAGAAGATGATTTCGGCTTCCAATCAAGAGCACTTCGAGCGTGCGATAGAACTACGCGAGGCGCTGAAAATGGTGGCAAAACTCAAACAGCGTGTGGTGGCAAATATGCCAAAGAATGTCGACAAGGACGTCATTGCGTATGTGACGGACGGACTTTCAGGCGTGGTGACCATTATGGTTATACGCGGCGGGAAGATTTTGGGCATTCAAAACTATGTTCAAAGCGACATTGACGAATACGAAACAGTTTCCAACTTTATCACGCAATACTATCAAAATATGCTCCCACCTAGCGAGATTATTGTCAGCCACGAGGTGGACGACGCGCTTATTGGCGACTACCTCGGCAAGAAAATTCACACAACCGCAAAACCGCACGGCATAAACCTCACCCTCCTAAAAATGGCGAAGGAAAATGCGCGTGACTACCTTGAAAAGCATATCGAAAAGGAAAAATTGATGTACAACAACACATTAGGCGCCGTGCAAGCCCTTCAAGAAAAATTACATCTTAAAAGTTTGCCAAGGCGCATGGAGTGCTACGATATCTCGCACATCAGCGGAACGAACAAAGTGGCGTCCATGGTGGTGTTCAAAGACGGCAAGCCGGCGAAAAAGGACTACCGCAAATTTAAGATAAAAACGGTTAAGGGCTCTAACGACTTTGCGAGTCTTCAAGAGACGCTCGAAAGACGGCTTGTTAGACTGCAAAATGGCGACGGCGAAAGTTTCAACGAAAAGCCGGATTTGCTTGTCATCGACGGCGGTAAAGGGCAACTTTCGTCCACCTTTGAGATACTTAAAAAGTTGGGCTTTGAGGACAAGATTGAAATCATCTCGCTCGCCAAAAAGTTGGAAGAGGTGTTCGTGGTTGGGCAAAGCGCGCCGGTGATTTTGAAGTACGGAAGCGCCGAACTTAAACTTTTGCAAAGGATAAGAGATGAGGCGCACCGCTTTGCGATTACTTTCCATAGGCAGACCCGCACCAAGGAACAGACAAAGACCGAACTTGACGACATCCCGGGCTTAGGACCTAAAAAAATCGACAATCTTTTAAAGGCTTTCGGCACGGTGGAGAACGTGAAAAAGGCGAGCGTGGAGGAACTCTCGCTTGTGAAGGGCATACATTTGAGCCTTGCGGAGGACATTAAGCGAAAACTCGAGGAGTTTTCAAGTGGAAAGTGAAGTTTTTACTTCACTAGAAGGCTCGCCTCCTCTTCACTGAACGCGTCAGCATTCCTTTCCTCAAACGCTTGCGTTTGTCGCCTTGCTTTTTGTTTTTATGTAGGTTGCGTCTGTTTGGTAAAGCCCAAGATTATAGTATTCCGCAATCAGCCCAATCAGTTGCCCACTTGTTGGCTTTTCTTCAAACTCCACAATTCGCGAATGGAAAAGTTCGTTTATTTCCAGCAAACTTCGGCACTCAAAGGTGTCGTCGATACTCTTTCTTATGCATCTATCCACCGCAATTTCATTGCCCGCGTCGAAGTGCTTGCAAACCTCGGTGTATAGACCTTTGTGCAAGTGGTAGATAAGTTTCGGGCGCTCTACCACAAGTTCAACAGCGTAGGAGATATAGGAAAATCCCAATAGGTTGACTTTAAAACCAAGTCTGATAAGAGCAAACTTTGCGACATCTTTGACGCAATCCTCCATATTCTCCCCCTCCTTTTTCCGCGATGACTCAATTATACCACAATATAGGCGGCTGAAAAAACAAAGAAAGCGTAAATAAAGTAATATTTATTGTTATAATTTCAAACTAACCTCGTTTTTGATTAATCATCCTCGTTTTGATAAAGACACAACAAAAAAGAGATGTCTATAATCGAGTCCATAGCGCCACTCTCATGAAAGACGACCTCTTCCTTATCTATGCCATGCGCCTTAGCCTCCGCCGTGGCAACAATATCAAAAATTTTAAGCGCCAACTTTTTATCCTCGTCGGTCAGTGAGTCGCTTTTGTTTATCAAATTTGAAACAAGCTTTAAGTTGCGCTTTACCTTAATGGGCACCTTTTCTTCCTTGCCGTAGAGATAGCTCATATCGTGGTCGTGATTATCCTCGCTTAACACTACATCAAAATCGGTTCCTTTGGCTGTTTTGGTCGCTTTAACACACCAACCTTCAAGGTTTAAACTTTCAAGTTTTTCTTTAAGCGCGCTTTCGCTTGCGCCCAAATCGAGTAAGGCACCGTTCAGCATATCGCCACTGACGCCATAGGAGCAGTCGATGTGAAGAACGCCGAAATTATCCTCAGTGTTAGTCGTCAATATTCACAACCTCATATTCGCGCACGCCAAGTTTATGCGCAAACGCCGATTCCACGGTGTGTATGCCATGACGCGAGTTCATGCGTTCGATAAGGTCTGCCTTGCCCGGGTCAGTGGAATTGATGACAGCGTCATAGCACGCTTGGTCGAGCGCCACTGGGTCGGTGGAGGCAAAAATGCCGATATCTTTCATCTTTGGAGTGGCTGGATTTGAGTTGCAGTCGCAATCGACGGAAAGGTTGTTGGCAACATTGATATATAAAAGATTATCGCTTCCAACATAGTCGATAACGCCCTTGCACGCGTCCGCCATAGACTCCAAAAAGTCGTCTTGTTTAGGCAAATGCGACCAAATATATTCTTGATTTAGCGATGTTCCCGCTGAGTGAATGTTGAGTTTGCCGTTGGTGGATGCCATGCCTATCGACATATTTTTGAGCGCGCCACCAAACCCGCCCATGGCGTGACCTTTGAAGTGAGATAGAAGAAGAAAAGAATCGTAGTTGTCGATATGTTCGCCGACAATATTCTCCTTTAAATGAAAACCATTCTTGATTGGTATCCGCTTTTCACCAAACTCATCCATGATGTCGCATGGCGCAATCGCCTTGAAACCGTGGTCTTCAATCGCCTTCCAGTGGTCTTTCGGGTCTTGACGCTTTCCGCCGTAAGCCGTGCAGCACTCCACAATTGTGCCGTTTAACTTTTTAACAAGTGGAGCAATGAGGTTTGGATTTAAAAAGTTATGCCCGCCTGGCTCGCCGGTGGAAATTTTAACGCCCACCTTGCCCGGCAACTTTTTACCCAGCGCCTCGTAAATTTTGATTAACCCTTCGCTTGTGATGTTTTTGGTGAAATAAACTTTTGCCTTATTCATAATTCTTCCTTAAATTAAAAAATTATTTATCCCTCGAATATTTTTCCACGCGTATTTTACGACAATGTAGTAAATTTATTTATTTAAGATTTTTCCATAATATTTTAGCATTTTTTTATATTTTCATTAGATTTTTTATGAATTTTAAGACATTTTTATCAATTTATTTTTTTCTATCGCCTACGTCGAAAGCAAACCTAGTTTCAAGGCGACTTTATTCAACATTAATATCTGTAAGACGAATGGCGCTCCTCATATTCGGTTATTCCCAAAAGTTGGATTTCGCCATAGTCGATGCTTACTCTGTAAAGATAAACACCGTCATCAAGCGATGTGATGTCCTCTTCCTCCTCGCTTATCTCTATGCCCGCCTCTTCCTTTTCGGCATTGATAAGTTCTTGCTCGTCTTCCGTTAGCGCCTCTAAGCCGGCATAGAAGTAAATATATTTCCCGTCGTAACTAGTAAGCGTGGTGTTAATATCTTCGCGCTCTCTGCTGACAATCTCTCTTGCGCTAACTGAAACCTCGCCGTTAGACCTTGTAACTTTAGATATGTCAGCCTCATATATTCCCGATGAGGTGGAAAGGTACACTAGGTTTCCGCTGATTGCTATAACAGTCGCGCTCGATAGGTCTGTGGTGCCAGAGGTGATTGTGAAAGTTCCGCTCCCTCCGCCATTAAAGTTGTTTTTATAATTAAGAGTGCTATTTGCGGTGTAAATTATCGTTTGATAATCAGAATTGCCGTACCTAAGCACATGAATGTTGGAAACAGTTGGTCGCGACAAAAGGTGAGAGTTGTCGATAAGAATGATGTTATTCTTATATGCGCCCGACTTCTGCTCGTCATCAGCAAGTTCTGGCGTCAAGTTTTTAACGTTGTTGAAATAGGTGGCGCCGGTAGAGTCATGCGTGTAGAAGATTAAGTCGTTTTGCCTATAAACAAAGTTTACAACACCGTTTTTATTTCCAACCGTTTCCGCGTCGCTTGCGCTTGTGGCGTCAACCTTCACTTGACTTACGATAGTGTTACTGTCGTCGTCGGTGCTTGTGAAGTAAATCCTGCCGTTCCACTCGCTGGAATTTCCGCTGGTTGCCGTTAATGTTGTTTCAGGTATAGCGACGCTTGTGACATTCTCACCCAAAGTATGCGTTGTGCCTGTGCCGTTCGAGAGCCTTGTTACAAACAAGTTACTGCCCGCATAAGTCACAACATAGTACCTATCGCCATACTTCAAAACTTCGATATTTGAAACGGCGCCTTGGTATGTGTAGATTTCGCGATTTTTGTCACCGTCAAGCCTAACCGAGCAAAGCACGGAGTAACCAAATTGGTAGGAACTGTCATCGCCGGTGTAGTAGACGTGAACGTCTGGCTTTAAGTAGTAGATATAGTCGCCAATGGCGAACATGAATTGGTTTTCTTGCCCGATTGCCTCGCTCGCTATCACCTTTTCCACATCATTCGGCGTGAAGTTCTGCCCCTTAGCATCGATATCTTCAAGGTTAATTCGCGCTAAGAATGAGGAAGATTTTACATCGTTAAGGCTAGACAAATCTTTTAGCGACTCCACCTTGTTAAAAGCGTTGCCAAAGTAGAGGTAGTTAGACACATTCACCCCTGCGTTTCCGTTGTAGATAAGTTCGTTGCTCGTATTCTCTATCATGCCAACCGTTGAACAGCCCGCAAGCACAAGTCCAAAGGTCAAAACTGAGCATAGCACCATTAAAAATTTTTTCATATTGTCTCCGTATTCGTTTATTTTACTACATAGTTATTAGAATTGTCAATAATATTTAATTAATTTACCTTCGACAAAATAGTGTAAATTACTTGCGTTTTTCCAACTAAATTACTGCGTTTCTTAAACTAAACCTCAATAGGAACAAGCGTATTGCCCACGATGTCGCAAGAAGTGAGATAGTAAGTCACGCCATTTTTTTGTAACACAAGGTTTTGCTTACAGTAAGCGTGGATATGCCCGTAAACGACCGCGTCCACCTTGTGCTCCTCTAAGATTTTGGTCACCTCGTTATCCTCCTCACGGAAACTGTATGGCGGATAGTGAAGCATACAGATAAGTTTGTCGCCCTCTTCGCAAAGTTTCCGCGCGCTATCCAGCGTTAGCCCCAGCCTTATTATTTCACGATTGTAAATTTTTATATCCTCTTCACTCGCTTTGCGCGGGTCGGGAATATTCCAAAGCCTTGTTCCGCATATGACGACATTTTCAAACTTAACCGCATCATTTTGTATGGCGTAAAAATTTGGAGGCAAAATCTTTCGAACAGCGGAGATACTTTTCCACCAATAGTCATGATTGCCTCTTATTATCACCTTTTTGCCGGGCAAGTCTTTGAGCATTTCAAAATCGGCGACCACCTCGTCTATTTTCATCGCCCAACTGTAGTCGCCGGCGAGTAGCACAACGTCGTCGTCACATATCTTATTCTTCCAATCGTCGAAAATTTTTTCAATATAGTTATCCCATGTCGGACCGAAGATATCCATCGGCTTTTTGTTATTGACGGAAAGGTGAAGGTCGCTTATCGCAAAGATTTTCATACAAATTCCTTCAAGGTTTCTTGCACAAGGCGCATATCCACGCGCCCAGAAAAGTTCATTTTAAAATGCTTCATGACATTTGGTATCGATTTGTCGGAAAGTTTGGAAATTTCCACCCTAATCTCCTCCCTTGTCATCTGCTTTGGAAGGTAAACCATGGCAAGGTCAATTTGGCGCTCGATATTTTTCACCTCTTGCTCATTGCCCGCCTTGCGGTAGTTCTCCTTCTCGTCATTTAACTCTTTAATCATCTTCTGAAGGATACCTGCAATGTCCTCGTCGCCGATAACCTTGCCCTTTTCGCGCTTACTGATAGTTTCCAGCAAAATTTTGTTCATCAAAACGCTGTAAAATGCGCGTGCCACGGCGTCTTTATTCTTTATCGCGTCAATGTTGGCTTTTTTGATTTGTTCTTCAATCATAATATCTCCTTTAACTTGATAATTATATCACAACTGCAAAAAAAATCAAAGTTTTATAGCAGGTTGAAGAAAACTTTTGTCGTTTTATGGCATATTTAAAGGATAACTGGCGGAAGAGTCGGCGATTATAGAGCCCTTTTCATACCGGTTATAACACATTTAAGGTTTGAGGCTAGAAGGCGTTTGTTGTCAGTAACTTAAGACGCTTGCGGTTATAGATTAAAAGCGTTTATGGTTAGCGATGAAAAAGAAAAACAGCAAACGCTGTTTATCTTAATTCGCGAAGTTCCTCCTGACATCTTTTATCCAGTTTTTGAAAGCACACTGAAAGTTCATTCTTTTTAACAATTTTAACATTCTTAGGTAGACAATCATAACTAGCATAAAAGGCGTTTTCCACCGCCTTTATTATGCCGTCGGAACGACTGACACTGCCATTTGTGATGTAACTTACCACTCCGCGTTGCCTGATACGCGCGGGGCTTTTGTCTAGTTTTGTGATTTTGGTGACTAACTCGCCAAGTTGCCCACCACACTTTACAAATATATACATACTTTCGGAAAGTTCGAAGAGATAGCCAATGCCCACGCGCAAGCCATACTCGTCCTTTATCGCACAGACATCGCCCATGAAAAAGCGGTTGTCCCTTTTAAAATATCCGCCTTCAATGGCTAGATAAATCTCCTTGCGGTCTGGGTGAAAACTACTGAGTCGCTTCTCAAGGCTTTCAAATATTTGACCATTGAAAAGATTGCCCTCATGGGCGTCCGCCGGCAATGTTTTAAAATTCTCTTTACCAAAAAACTCTATCACCGCACGCTCTTTGGCACAATTCTTCTCGGATGCTACTAGATAAGTTGTCATAGACATTTCCTCTTGGCTTAACTATAACACATTTCGCGCCAACTGTCAATATGAAAAAATTTGGTGGAGAGTAAAAACATTTTGCTACGTTTCAATTTTCACTAAGCACGGAAAATTTGACGTTGTTTTATTATTGTTAAGAAAAACTTAAACACAAACTGCGTCTAAGTTTTCACTTTGTTAGGAATTTTCAAATTACGTCACTGAGGATAAGTCGCACTTCAAAAATGGATTTCTGGGTGGCGAGGAAAAACTTAACTTACCAAAAAGTTAACAACAACCGGAACCGAACGCTCCATGGCAAGCACGAAGCGCCTGTTGACCTCTTGCGAAAATTTCATTTCGCCTTGTTGTAGCACAAGGTCCTTGGCGTTTATTTTGAGAATATCCACCATACTCTCGCAGATAAGGTTGGTTACAACATAGAGGGCGTTATCCTTGTCTATATTGCCCCGCAAAATTGCTTGCTTTAGAACGGCGTCCGAGTCGAAAATGCTGTCTAGGGCGAATTTTATGATAAACTCCGTCTTTTCCATGGCAAAGCAGTTGCCGTTGGCGGACGAGAGAATTTGCCACGAAAGATACAACTCATAGTTCGGCTTCAAAAAATTTGGCAACCCTTTATTGTAAAAATATGCCATAACATCTTGCGCAATGGCGTCGCCTTCAAGGGCTTTGGTGCCTATATCGGTGAAAACTTCGTCAAATTTTCCCTTTTCGCTGGCGTCTATGACCATTCGGCGGTATTTTATAAAGCCGTCATAACCTTTATCTTTGTTGATAAATTTTTTGTAATCCATGGATTCTCCTTTTCGAATATTTTAACCCTTTTTAGAAAAATCTCCAAATAAAATACTAAATTTTCCACTTTTTGCACAAGTTATCCACATTTACACATGAGTTATCCACATTTTATCCACATTTACACAAACACTTTCGACCTTTCTTGCACATAATAGCACAATTGTTGACAGGCTGTGCATTTCTTTTTCCGCATAGGTGTGAGAAAACTTCGAGGGAATTGCTTTCGCACCGGCGGGCGCAAAAAAAATTGAGGTTTCCACTTTCGGGAGCCTCAATTTTTCGTTCGTGAGGAACGGCGCGCTTAAAGCGCGCGTTGCGCCCCCCCCCTACAAAATTGGCGCGCACAACCGATAAATTGCTTGTAAGAATTTTGTGTACCAGCGTCTTTCTTTATAGTACTGCTCGTCGATTTTTATCGAATCTCTTATATCCTCCAAAATGCTTTTCCCGTATTCCGCCGTCAACTCCTTGGAATACATGATAACGGTATCCTCAAAGTTGAGTGCAAAGGAGCGGTTGTCGGTGTTGCAAGTGCCGATAGACAGTTTGTTATCGTCCACCAAAAGTGCCTTGCTATGCATAAAGCCCTTATATAGATAGACATTGGCGCCCAAATCAAGCAATTCCTTTAAGTAGGAAATGGAGACATGGAAGATATATTTATGGTCGGGCTTATTAGGAATGATTATCGACACTTTGACTCCGCTTGCAAGGGCGATTTTGATTGCCGACATAAAACTTTCGTCTGGCACAAAATACGGCGTTTCAATTATGACGTGATGTTTCGCGTTAGTAATCATTTTGATATAGGTCTCTTTGATTTTTTGAATAGGCAGGTCCGGCCCCGACTCCAACACCTGCAAACTTATATCCCCTTTCTTTTTAACCTTTGGGAAATAGCCTTCTTTGACATACGCGTCTGGTGCCTTTTCTTCCTTTTGGGTGTAGCGCCAATCGTTTAGGAAAATGTTTTGCAAAATATACACACCGCTTCCCTCAATTCTAAGGTGCGTATCACGCCAAGGCGAGGTTTTCTTATCTGAGCCATAAATGTGGTTATTTTTGATATTCATTCCACCGGTATAGCCTATTTTGCCGTCCACAACAACAATCTTTCGGTGATTACGATAATTCATCTTTAAATTTAAAAGACGAATATGTCCGAAAGGCGGGAAGAACTCCGCCACCTGACCGCCCGCTTTTTTTAACTTTCTGAAAAAGCGACGTGGCGCGCCCAAACAGCCAATGGAGTCATAGATAAACTTGACCTTGACACCCTCTTTGGCTTTTTTGATGAGGATGTCCATTATCTCTTGCCCGACATCATCGTCAGCAAAGATATAGTACTCCATATTGATTGTCTCTTTTGCGGAAAGTAGGTCACGCTTTAAGTCTCTTAATTTATCCGTTCCCCAGCGATAGAATTTGACGCTGTTGCCCGGACAAAGGATACTGCCAAAGTTATAGCAACACTTCACCAGCCCCACGTCGTCTTTGAGTTCACTACGCAAATTCTCTTGCATGGAAAGAATGCGTTTGATTTCATCGTTGTAGTCAAGGTAATAAAGTTTATGTTTTCTTATCATTCGCCTAGTTCGAATGGAAAGTCCGTTGCCCATGACGATGTAAAAGACATATCCCGCAATTGGAAGAATGGTGAGAATGGTCGTCCAGCAAACGATGGTGGAAAACTTTTTTCGTTCTAAAAAGACCATGGATAGGAAGAGGAGAAAGTTAAGCGAGTAGGTGGCAACGAACACCCAAAACCAAGCATTCATGCACCCACCTCGCCTTCAGCAAGCGCCGATAAATCTTGTGTTCCGCCTTCCATTATGATTGATAAGTTGAAAAGGTAGTTTACGCTGTTGACTTTATATAGGAAAGTGCGCGTGCCAAATGAGGTTTCGCCTTCCTCTAGTGTTAGACTGCTTATCTCTTCCATTTTGTTGTTAGTAACTTGATAAATGGTGCCGTTTTCTGTGACGGTAATATCGTTTTCGGCAAGCACGCCATTTAATTCCGCGCGCAACTCACCGAGTGAGATTGTGGTGTTAGAAGTGGTCATACTATCATTATATGTCTGACTTGCCAAATGGAAATTAATTGTCACAAAATAATATTTATTATTGATGTTCACATAAAATTCTCTTTCAATTACGCCGTCTAAATTCGAGTCTTGCATTGACGATAGTTCGATGATCGCTTGCGAGACGATGTCGCCATTTTCAAAGGAATACCACGAAACGGTTCCTGTTAAGGTTTCGCCAAATTCTTCAGCCACCATGCTGTTAAGTGTGGAGAGAGAATATGTGGTGGTGTAACTTGTGGCAACGTCAAAGTTGGCACTTGTTGTGTAATGATAGAAAGTGAAGATAAAGTATTGATAAGTGGTCACACCTAGTCCGGTTGCGTCATCGGTGAAAACGAGCAAGAAGTTGATGTTTGCGCGATTGTTGTTCAGTGTGCCCATTGTTATCTCTTCGCTTGTGCCTACTTCGCTTAACACTCCGGCGCTTGAGAGTTGATAGAGAGTGTATGCGCTGTAAGTTTCATCCTCGGCAAGTTCCTCGTTAAGCATACTTGCGATAACTTCTTCGCGCGTTACGCCCTCGCCGTACCATGCAATTCTGTCCTCAACTTCTCTCTGAGAGTATAGATAATATGTGATTGTGTGCTGTGACACCCCGGTATCGCTGACAACATAGTAGGTGCGATTGACAGTTGTGCTTATCTCTCCAGAAATGGAAGGATATCGCTCGCTTGTAGCCGTGCCATTGTCTATGGAATAGATAGCGCTCGCATTTTCGAAAATATTGTAAAGGTTTAGGTTGGAAGAGTTAGGGCTTATCGCAACGTCATAATTTTCGCCGACATCATAGAAGTATAGCCTAACTTCGTAATAAGTGATTGTGCCATTTGAATTTTCCGCCAAACGCAAGGTCACTTCCTTCGACTCGGTTGACGATAGCACCTCGCTTGCCACACTTGCGCCGTTGTCAAGGGCTCCGCTTGCAAAAATTCCACTTTCAACATCTTCCATGAGGTAAAGTTCACTTGCGCCTAACAGACCGCCAAGGGTCTCGGTGTTAGAACCCGCCGCAACAGCGAACGCCTTTTCTGTGACCATTTGCGTGTTGCAAGCAATGACCGTCACGTCGTATTGTCGATAATTTATACTGTTTCCGCTGACATAACTTTCCACAAAAACGCTATTATAAACACTTGCCGACGAGTAGGTGTGCGAGTTTTCATTGTCTATATTGTTGAAACTAGCCCCATCGCCCTCTCTCACCAAACGATAGGTGCTGTTGGTGCCCGACGGGTCAAGGTAGTCGGCAAAATTAACACTTTCGCCAACCGGCACAACAATTGTTTTGTTGTTGCCTTGTGTTACAGCACTATATGATGTGAGATTTGCATTGCCATAGGCGCTGACCGATTCGTTATTAAGCGCCATTATCACCCCGCTTGCGCCACTGCCAAATAGGTAGACGCCTTCAAGAGCGTCGATTGAAGAGGTTGCGCTGTCATAATTTCTAAACCTTATGGTAACGGTGCCAAGATTTATGCCACCTGATGTTTCAAAGATGCCGTCCGCGCCGGAAACATGAAGAATGACGTCCACCAAAATGCTGTAGGAGTAAATATTCACATTGGTGCCGGTGGTTATTGTGCCCATGGAGTCGACGCTGACGCCGCGATTGGTCGACTGCCCTTCATCGTTTATGGCATACGAGTAGTAGTAAGGTCGGCTTGCTATTGGATGGAGATTGTCGGTACTGTTATTGCCTCGCGAGTAGGTTAAATTTCCCGCCCATGCGCTTGCCGAAATTACGTAGTAGGTGCCACTTGCGCCGGTTACAGCGTAATAGTCGCTGACAGTCACCGAAGGAGTGGTGATTTCGTTTGCCAAGGCGTAGAGGTTAATGGTGTGATTATGTTGATAATACTTGCCATTAGATAGGATTACAGAATAGAAGTTTCGCTGTGTAAAGTTTGATAGATTGAGTTCGCTTACGCTTTCAATTCTAAGCGTCAAGGCGTTGTTGGTAGAAAATTCGGTGACATTTATTGGATTTGAAACCGTGCTGCCACTGAATTCTATCTCCACTCCGCCATACTTAAAGGTCACGCCCTCTGGGAGAGAACTGTTGAGGTGAATGTAGTAGGTGTTATTTGTGGTTGGGTCAAATTCCTCGCCAACAGGCGCAATGCGCGCGTACTCAACATGGGCGTAACTTCTGCCACTCGCGGTTACATAGGTCAAATCGTCGGTGTTTGGTGACGAAGAAATGGCGTACTCTACCGATGTGTTCGGCGCAAGTTCAATCTCCAAAGTGTTGTTGTAAGCGGTGATACTGCTGTTGAAGGAGTCGTTGGTCACGCTCTGGGTGTCATAGAATTCGGTGGTGTTAAGTGTAGAGATAGTCGGCCTTGATATGCTGATTGTGGTTCTCAGTTCCGCGGAGTCGGTGCCGTTTGACAAGGTGATAATCATGGTCACATCGTCAACAACCGTGCTGGTGCCGTAAAGGTGTCCCGGCAAGGTTGGAATTCTGAATCTGTCGATATCATCTCGGTTGGCGTTTATAGCGCTATAGCCATAAACCAAATCTTCGCCAATGTCTACCATATATCGCTCGGCTGTGATGAGGTTTTTGGAAAGCTCTTGCGTAGTGCCGGACTCTATCCTGCCGGCATTATACTCACCGTCAGCATGGTAAGTTACGCCGTCCACCTCGAACGCGATAGAGGAAATAGTGATATTGTTGACATTTGAAAGGTGGTTGCTACCATCGGTGTTTGGAATGATAGGAACAATGTCTGCATTTTCCGTTTTTGTGAACGAGAAGATGTTAAAACCGGACATTGTTATTTCCAGCCCGCTTCCGTTACCGGCAAATACCGGGGTTTGATAATCGGAGTCGAGGTGAATAGGCGAAAGCGTTTCCCCGCCATAAGTCACTTCAATGGTGGCGTCGTCTTTCATCTCCGAAGTGTTGAGGTAGAGGTAGACCGCTCCGCCGTCGGTGTTATTCTGCACCGTGCTAAAATTATCGGTTAAGAAGGTGTCGCCATTGACATCGGTATAGAAATATCTCGTAGTGTAGCCCGGACTTGACATAACAGCGCCAACAGCATCTCTAACCTCAATGGTAGGCTCATTTGTGTTTCTGACATTTGTTAAAGTGTAAGAGAAGTTATAGTCGAAACTGCCACCGTTATTCGCCTCTACCGTGCCGGTGGTGACGCTGACATTGCGGTAGAGCGCGCCGATTTCTATCGTGTCGCCTTCAACAACATCATGCGTGTTAAGTTCCATGGTTGGGTTGATGTCTGCCACGATGTTGAAGTAGAAGCGCAGGCAATAGCCATGGTCGTCGACGGCGTCGATATAGTAACTGCGTCCACCAATGACGATTGGATTTGCTTGTATGCTGATGTTTCCGGTGGTTGAGCGAGTGTAAACGTTGTTGCCACTTGAAGTCCAATTCGGCAAATATAGCCCTTGATTACTTACGCTATGAGTTGTGTATTCATTATATCCGTCACCAGTGTTTGCCGTGAAGGTGTAGGTAAAGGTGCCGGAAAGGTTGGTGCTTGTGCTATTTGCAAACACCCTTATCGCCGAGTCGTCAACAGAGGAAGTGCTGTAAAGATTGATAATTTCGCTTCCGCTGAGGGTGATGTTGAATGGATTGTTGATGTTTGTAGTGTAAATTTTATCACCAATTAACAGTTGGCTTCCCGGGGTTGTTCCGCCATGGGAGTTACTAGACTTAAATTCCACGCTATAATTTGGGTTGACTTTGATAAGTAGGTCGGCGTGGCGTTCATAGGTTTTAGTGCCAACCACTGTGACATATGTCAATCTTAATGCCACAAAGTTGCCGGTATTTCCCGCGCCAAGGGCGTTTATCGTGTAATTGTTAGGACTTGTCGCAGTGCCTTTCGGGGTGATATCGAGGTAGTTTAACGTGCTTTCGCCGGAAGCCGAATTGAGTTCCGTCATGCCGTAGCGCGGTAACAAGCCGGTTTCATATTTGCGCCCTTCCGCCATCGACGCCGTGCCGTTTTGCAAGGTCTGATGTAAAGTGTAGAGGTAATAAGTTTCGGCATTTTCGTTTGTTGTGTCGATTGGCGTGTTGTTAAAGCCGTAAATATCAAGGTTGATATATGCGTTATTTTCGGCAAAGTCAGACTCTGTGTAATTCTCGCCCGTTTCAAGGTTGGTTATGCCGAAGCCTTCAAAGGAAAGTAAGTCAATTGAGGCGCCAACAGTGATTTGCTCGTAGTGGTTTAGCGGGCTTGTTTCCACGCTAAATTTCACCGTGTAAAGGGTGCTGTAAAAAGCGCTTGTGTTTACAAAGTTGTTTTGGTCGTAACTATAACTATAGTAGATATAATTTGTTTCGGTGGTGTCAAGGTCGCTTATCACCTCTTTATTGCTTGCAAGCGTGTAGCCTTGCTCGTCGCCAAAGTAGACATCTGCCACATCGCTGGAAACTTCATAATCGGCGTACCTAAGCACAATTCTATTTGTGAGATACGGCGTTATAGAGAAGATTTCGCTTATCTCTACGGAAGTGAGAGCGTTTTCGCGATTATCCGCATCTTCAGGGCTTTTGTAAATTCCTTGCAAGGTGTAACCTGTGCGCGAAACGCCCAAATCTTTAACCACGGTCACGCCAACTTCGTCGGAATCCACTATTATTGTTTCGGTGAAAGGAGCGCCCGTTTCACTGGTAAACAGAAGGACGTATGAGCCGGAAGCGCTCGTGGTGTATTCATATTTAAGCATTCTGTTTGGCGAGTAGAGTTTGCTGTCAGAGGCAATATCCTCCACATACAGCCTTTCGTAATTATTTTCCACAAGGTTGGTGCCATTGGTTTCCACTCTGACAACGCTGGTGTTGCTTACTGTCACGTGGTAGTAGTCGATGACCTCATTGACCACGATTGAGAAGGAAATTGTTCCTGTTCTACTGCTCTCAATAAGTTGGAAGGTGAGGTTGCACTCTGGCAGAAGCAAGGAATTTGATGTTCCGCTTGCCACAAGGCTGTCGGCGGTGGTAATTTCGGTGTTGTCGTCGACCACCAAACGGACGTTGTCAATATCGTCGACGTATATACTGCTGTTGTATGTGTAGTCGCCACTCCCCAACTTTTCAATGTAAGCGCGGTTTGAGGTGTTGTTGACGGTGTCTATCTCTTCGCCAGCAAACATTGGAAGGCTGTTGAAGAAGTTGTCGAAGGTGAAATTGTTGTCTACATATTCGCTTGTCATGTTTGTACTTGTAGTGTTTTGCGGATTTGGATAGTTAAATCTTATGTCGACATTTGGCAAAATGGTGTAGTTATAACTAATCGTAAATGTGAACATCTCTTTTCCGGCAAAGGTGTAGGATAGAGTCAAAGGCATGGTGAAGTTTTCGCTTTCTGGCACATCAATTGCCGTTAAAAGATATTCCTCTTCGCCACCCTCAAAACTAAATTCGTCAACGGCGTTATCGTCGCCCGTCACGCCCACATATTCACGCGCGGTGAAGGCAGATTCAATGGCAGAAAGAATGTCGCCGTTCTGCACGGAAAGCGTGTTTTGGTCTTGTGCGTAGATTGTTAAGGTGCTTTCTTTATTGATTACCAAATTGCCGGCGTCGCCTAGCAAACTATCGGCGAAACTCTTAGAGAAATTTATGGTGAAGGTGAAGGTATAGCCGTCAACCTCGGCGCTCATAAGGGCGCTAAAATCTTCGGTGTATTTTGTGACGCTTAAACTGTCATTTTCTACCTTAACAAAGTCGCTGACAACAAAGTCGGTTGTCTCTGCCGTGTATTCCTCGCCCGACTCAGTGGTAATTTTGTTCACTGTGTAGGTGAGGTCGTCAAGTGCAACGTCGCCTCCGTCTTTACTTATGCTCTCAATGAAATGCGAGATGTGGTAGTCATTTCCGCTTGCCACGGCACCTAAAAGGTTTGAGGTGTAATTTATCACATATCCGCCGTCGATTGAGAAGATAAAGTCAAAGATGTTCGCGTCAGATGTGTAGATGCCGATAGAGAAGGTGTCGTCGGCTGGGATAGCGTCCACAGTTGTGAAGGAAAGGATAAATGCATTACCACTTTGCGTGAACGAGAAGTAGTTTATGTCCTCATTTCTAATGTAAACTTGGTTGTCTAGTACGGTCGCCACCCGATATTCGTCCTTGCTAAGTGTGACGCCGTTTACCACTATGTCATTTTGAAGTTCGCTGAGCGAGATATCTACGTCTGAACCAAATATAGTACCAGTAATATCGTCATAGTTAGAGGTGTTAATTTCCAATGGTCCGAGCAAAGAATGGTATACGGTGATAGGTGTGGAGTCAGTCACTGCTCTTAAGGTAGGCTTAAGGTAATTTTCGCCGTTGTCGCTTGTGAAATGCGCGTTGACGCCGGAAGTTACTGGGCTACTTATCGCCCCGCCCTCGTTGATTGTCAGCTCAATGGAATAGGAATAGGTTTCGCCGACGGTTATCGACGCCAAATAATCGTCTCCGCTTGGACTTAAAGTGCCGGTTCCGCCAATATTTGCCACATTTTTGCCGTATTCTGGCGAACTGTTAATGGCAAGATGATATGTCTTTTCGGAGTTCGCCACGCCGTCTATGGTGCGGGTCACTTCAATTTCGATAACCTTATCTCTGCCCGCCTCCAAAACAAGCCCAACAAGCACGCCGTTATTAATTATGCCGTTATTCACGCTGTCGGTGTCGAAGGAAAGAGCGTCGCTGTAATTTGTGCTATTATCCACCGTAATGCTTGTTATGCGATAGGTGTAAGTGAGATTCTCAACCACATTTCCCTCTGCATCAAGCACGTTAGGGAAGCGTGTTTTGTTAACAACATCATTCGAAGAATTTTGACCGTTGAACCCCTTGTTAAAGTCCACAACGAAGGTATCACCGCTCTCGCCCGAAGTGAAGTCGGTGATGTTTTCGACTGCCTCGCCGTATGGATAGGTGACGTCGCCGTCATAGGTGTAATTTGGCACAATTCTTATCCTATAATATATATCAGTGGTTAAAAGTGTGTTGATTTGAATGGAGAAGGTCAGTTTAACAACAGCATACACCTCTTCTTCAACATCTATCATATTGCCTATGACAATTGTGTCAGCAATTTCTCCGTCACTCGCCTTGGTGGTGATAAGACTGCTATACTCGCTGTCTATATCAACTGACAAGGAGTAGGTCGCTGAATTTTGAGTGTTTCTAATAAGGTTGAAGCCGTAGTGAGGCTCACCCTCCTCAACTTCATCATTAAAGTATAGGATTTTATACTCACCGCCCGCCGTATAATCTTGGTGAACATTATTTTCCACAAGCACACTTGGGTCGGTTGCTGTGATAATGTCGAAATCATAGTCATTTTCATACAAAACATAATCAAGCCCAATTTTGGTCATTCTTGTGTCGACAATGATTTCGTCGCCAGCGAACTTAAAAGTTAAGGTGTCAAAAGCGTTAAAACTTGAAATGTTAGGTATCACTCTCACGCTCGTGTTGTTGCCGGCGTAAAGATTTTCGCCGTTTTCACTCTGATATGTCCAATTAGTATTCAAGACATATTCGCCACCTTCAAGAAGTGTCAGTTCATAGCCGGTGCTGGTTGGTTGCACGCTAAAATCAGAGGACTTTTGCGCGTCTATTATGGTGTTTAGAAGCGCCTCCGCGCCATTTTCTGCACCGTATCCCACCCTAAAGGTTAAAGCGGACTGATATTTTTCCTCTTCGTTGAGAAGGTGGAAGGTGCCGTCCAACTCCTTCACGAACATTAAAGCAAGCGCGGTGTCGGTGATATTTCCGTTTTGATAGTCAAGCGAAACGATATTTTCCGTTGTGGTGCCAATATTAGCGCTGAAAAAATTATTTGTCACTCTGTTTAAGGTGCTACTTGTTCCGTTTACTTCCACTAAGGCGCCACTTTCCTCGCTAAAGAGATATGGACTATTAACCACCTCGTTCGGCAAATCTCCGCCGTTCGAGAGATATTGAAGAAATTCGGTTGCCCTATATAGTGAGTAGTAATTATTTAGGTTATCGTTATTGACCGACGATACATCCACATAATCCTCATTCTGCACATAGACATAATTCGGGCTGATGACAAAGTAGACGGTTATTGAAAGTCCGTATCTATTGTAGCCCTTATAATAGAAGGTCACAGACCCCGTTTCCACCTCTTTGACATCTTTAAAAGTAATGGTGTAGTCGCCATTGAAAGAGATAGGATTAATGCTAGAAGCACCGGCGGTTTCATAGTCGGTGGTGTCGATTAAATTTAGTGGCGAAAAGACGTAAAGGTTGCCGTTCCAACCATTTTCTTGCTCTTCCTTATTTATGACAATAGGAAGATAGGTGTTTAGATCGATTGTGTCACCGCCAAACACGCGAATGTAGGAATTTTCACCACTGACAAGGTAATTGGTATAGCCGTTTTGGTTAGCATATGCTTCAAGGTTTGGTCTATATTCGATATTTTGCACTAATTGAAGTATCAATTTTAGGTTGACAAGTCCCGTTTCATCGGTCACATCGAACACCAACCTAACGCCCGAAGAGTTGGCAATTGGCGAGCGCATTTTGAAACTGTAAATGTCGTCAGTGTAGTTTTCTAGTCGGTTTGCCACGGTGTCTATTGCCGTGCTTGAGGTGGCGTTTTCACCGCCCAATGTGATAATGCCATTGCTTACCCCGGTGCCCTCCGCCTCGCCAGCAAGCAAGAAGAGAGCGTTTAAATCCTCACTGCTATAGCCTATCATATCCGCTTGGTTCAGTTTGAACGTGACGGTTACCGGATTGGTATCGCCTTCGCGATACACTCTGAGAAGGTTGTTCATATTGATGAAGTCGTTTTCGATAAGGCGTTTTGTTATGGTGACCGTGCTTGGAATATCCTCTTCATTCGCTTTATCATAAGTGGTGTAAGTTACATCTAACGGATTATCGTGCGCGATTTCGGTGTTATCCACCTCTAACCTTGAAACACCCTCGCTTTGCACAGTGAAATATATTTGGTCAAGCGTTATCGAATTGGTACCATTGGAATTTCTTGCCGTTGCTTGCACGCTGGTATTAACCTCTCTGCCGTCCGTTGATAAAAATTGCATAATTTGGTTTTCATTTATTGTTATAACTCTCTCGTTTTGAAGAGGAATCTCTGTCAGCGTATACCCCGCGACGTTGGTGTAAATCTGCCTGTTATGTGTGTCGAACAAAAGGACTTCTAAGCGCGCATTTAACTCGCTTAAATCGCCGTTATAAATTTCCTCTTCACCTCCGCCGGCAAGTGGCCACATTATGGAGGTGCTGGTTGGATTGAAGTCGACAATGATAGGATAATCGGCGCTAGGGGAAATTATGGTTGTTTCCTCGTCGACGGTAAAGGCGTACATTGCGCTTGCTAGACTTTGCCTGTATAATGTAAAGTAGTTATACGCGCCACCCGTAGCATAGTTCACACTTAACGCTCTTTCCTGCACTTGTCTGCCGTTGTCATATACGAGATATGGCGTCAGTATCACGCCGTCAATGCTGTTAAAGGAGTCGTACACCACCACATTGCCAGAAATGCCATATTCGTCTGACTGCGTGTAGACCGTGCTGATATAATCGACAACCGAATTGCCTGTTCTAAATTCAATTTTAAGGTTGTTATTATTAAACAAACCAACCATTTGTTCGCGAAGATTGACATCGTCCACTCTGATGCTGAAAGTGAAGGTGTCGCCAGCGGTTAATGTGGAAGGCAAAAGTATCTCGCCGTTCGAAATATAATCAATGCCCTCGGCGGTGTTCAATGAAAGGTCGGCAATGATAGAATCAAAAGGAAGAGTGGCGTCAATTTCCAAACTTTTCACGTCGCTGGTCATCACAATGTCATATCTATCTCCATTTGCGGCGTTAAAGATACCGCCACTGGTGTTCAATATCTCGCCGTCCGCATTCGTTCTCACTGTGGCAAAAATAAGATAAAGCGTGCCGTTGTAACTTGAGTTGGCGCTTAAATTACTGCTGGCAAGTTCATAAAGATACACTGTGTTTCCAACCGGACCGCTTGGTATGGTCACATCAATCGCGCTGGAAGGATATTGATAAGAACCTATGGTTTCTATGGCGGTAAAATTGTTCGGCATTGCCCCGCCATTATCGAATAATAGGAAGAATTTTATTTCTTGGTAGACGTTGCTTGTTGGCACATTTTTAAGGTCATAAAGTTCGATGCTGTTCGAAAGTCCGCTGTCGCTGTCATAGGTCAATCGCAAAATTTCGTCGCTTGGAAGCCAATAAACCTCGCCTTCCTCGCTGCTTCTAAAGTTGACGGTAAATCTTGGAAGGGTGGCAAAGGTTTGCCCTTCTGCAAGGAAGATAGTATATTCGCCGTAATCTTCGCCACTTTCCACATCATTTTCCATGAATAGAATGCTGATGAAGTTCGCCGTGGTGGAGGCGCTAGAAGAAAGCGTATAGTTATAATTCCCCACTTCCCCCCTAACATTGCGCGTTGGAAGGAGGAAGTAGTAGGTTGCAATAGCGGTGTCCGCCGAATCTTCGTTCACTTCGGTTGGCAAAAGAGTCGGTGAAAGGGTGGCAGGATTTGTCGCCTTTTCCACGCGATAGTTAAGCAATCCGCCCGTCTCGTCATCATATGTAAACTCGTAGGAATATGTGCCATCGCCGTGCGCTGTTTTTTCCGCGGTGATATCCACTTTCAGCACCTCGCCACCAGAAATCTTAACGCTGTCGCTTACGCCGGCAAGCGCAATACCCACCCCGCTCGCGTAAACTGAGTTGAGGTTCGGGTCTTTTTCGTTGCTAATGATTACGCCCATATTGCCGTCAAACTCTGGACGCATGGAGTTCAGAGCCAAGTGATAATTCTTGTCGACATTGGCAGTGAAAGACGTACCCGTTACAACAAAACTATTGACCGACGCCTCTTCCACAACAATATTGCTTATTGTGGAAGTGGTATACGAACCATCATTCGCGCTCATATAGGTCAAAGCAGCCGTATTGAGTTCGGTGAAATTGTCAAGGTCGCCTTCGTACTGCGCATAAAACGCCTTTTCATGCTCCGAAGTTGAAAAAGTCCAAACGGTAATCTCGTCGGTGGTGCCTTGGCTGACACGGTAGGCATGGAAGGTTTTGGTGCTTGGGTCAAACTCTATGCTGTTGTTGCCGGTGTAGGTGAAAAACAAACTTTTTTCCTCATCTCTTCCAAAGTACTTGCCGCTTCGCTCCGGCGAATAGTTGACGCCTATTTTAAAATAGGAGTCGACATAGATATTTGAAAGCGCCTCTCTTTCGGCGTCCTCGGCGTCATAGCAAAAGGCATTTATCTCGCTGACAGGGGTATCAACATTTATGGTTATCGTGACAGGGTCGATTGGCGAATAGGAGGACCTTGCGGTTATCGTTGTCTGCCCGCCGGCAATAAGCCCGTCGCTTGGCGAAACAGAGAGTTCCACTTGAAACGGCTTGTCTAGTTGCACCGTCTCTGGCACCCTTATCACCTCGTTATATATGTATCCATTTTCTCTCACGCCGTTTGGCAAACTTAGCCTCACTGTGCGCCTATTGACATCTTCGGTGGAAGTTGAAATGGTGAGAGAAAAGTTTTCCGACGACTCTATGACACCAAGCGAGGAGTTATACTTTTCGTTGCTGTCTAAAAGATAGAAGATACCACTTTCTGGGTAAATTGGATTGTCGCTAAGGTCTCCGCGCAAATATAAAGCAAGGACTGTAACGCCCACAAGCCCTATTATGGAAGATATTGTGATTAGTATAACTTTCCAAAGCGCCATCGCTTTTCTTTTCTTTCTCATAACCACTCCCCAAATATATAATTTATAATAACAAAAATATTATACAATTATTTTTCTTATTTCGCAAACAAATAAAAGGATATTTAAAAAATTATTATTTTTTATTTTCTTTTTCTCAAATAAATTTGAACGTTTAAAATGCCAAAATATTTTTATATTTTTTTGCTCGTAAAAATCTAACATTAAAAGGATATTCTGTTTTTCTTGACAAAAAAACCTTAAGATGTTATAATCTTTTTTGAGAAAAAATAATTAAAAAATTAATAAAAAGGCAATTTTTTTATAAAAAAATGCGAAAAAATTGCAAAAAAAATGATTTTTTTATTATTTTTTATTAATTTTTTGTGGGAGAGAAATTATGATACAAGCAGTTAATGTTTCGCTTTCCTTTGGCGGACGCACGCTATACAAGGAAGTAAATTTAAAATTCACCAAGGGGAATTGTTATGGAATTATCGGCGCGAACGGTGCCGGAAAGTCGACATTTCTTAAAATTCTGACCGGTGAAATTGAACCAAACACCGGCGAGGTTATCATCACGCCCGGCGAGAGAATGTCGGTGCTTGAGCAAAATCAAAATAAATATGATAACGAAACTGTGCTAGACACCGTCCTTTTGGGACACAAGCGCCTTATGGAAATTCAAAAGGAAAAGGACTCAATCTACGCCAAGCCCAATTTCAGCGAGGCAGACGGCATTCGCGCAGGCGAACTTGAAACGGAATTTGCCGAACTCGGAGGCTGGGAGGCAGAAAGTGACGCCAAAAGTCTACTACAATCGCTCGGCATTAAGGAAGAGGATTTCTATAATCTTATGGGCAAACTCGACTCGAAAGTTAAGGTGAAGGTATTGCTTGCGCAAGCCCTTTTTGGCAACCCAGACATTCTTATCTTAGACGAGCCGACGAACAACCTAGACTTCAAAACGATAAAGTGGCTGGAAAACTTCCTTTTAGATTTCGAAAATATCGTCATCATCGTTTCGCATAATCGTCACTTTTTAAATAAGGTCTGCACGCATATTTGCGATGTCGATTTTGGTCAGATAAATATGTTTTTGGGCAACTATGACTTTTGGTACGAAACAAGCCAACTTTTACTAAGACAGCAGAAGGACCAAAACAAAAAGGCAGAACAGCGCGCGAAGGAATTAAAGGAATTTATCGCACGATTCTCCGCTAACGCTTCCAAAAGTAAGCAAGCCACAAGCCGAAAGCGAGAGCTTGAAAAGTTAACGATAGAGGACCTAAAGCCTTCGTCAAGAAAATACCCATACGTCGACTTTAAATTTGAGCAAGCGATTGGCAAGGAAATTTTGAAGGTGACCAATCTGACCAAAAAAGGTATGTTTAAAAACCTTTCTTTCAATGTTGAGCCAGAGCAGAAAATCGCCTTTCTTTCCTCAAATTCGCTTGTTTTAACCACCCTCTTCAATATTCTAATGGGAATAGAAAAGGCAGACAGTGGAACGGTCTTCTTCGGTAAGACGATAAAGCCGTCATATCTACCTCAAAACAACAGCAGTTATTTCGAGAACTGTCACCTCTCAATAGTCGACTGGCTGAGACAATATTCTAAAGATAAGTCCGAAAGTTATGTGCGTGGCTGGCTGGGAAGAATGCTCTTCTCTGGAGAAGAGAGTTTGAAAGATGTTTCGGTGCTATCCGGTGGTGAGAAGGTGCGATGTATGCTGGCAAAACTGATGCTAGAAAGTGGAAATCTGTTGATACTTGACGAACCTGTCAACCACCTCGACCTTGAAAGCATAACCTCCTTAAACAAAGGCATGATTAACTTTAAGGGGCCTATCCTCTTCGCTACCGGCGACCAAGAAATCATCGACACGGTGGCAAACAGAATAATCGACATTGTGGACGAAAACACCATAATCGACAAGCAGATGTCCTATGAAGAATATATGGAAAAATTTAAAAATTAAAAAGATAAAAAATAAGAAAAATTTAAAAATTAATAAAAAATAGGCAAAAATCAGTAAAAAATGCAAAAAAAGTGATATTTTTGATGTTTTTTAAATAAACCATGTAAAAAAATATTTATAGCACTAAATAAACGGTCAAAAAATATATCAGAAAGTAAACAAATAAATACTTTTTAAATAGGTTTTTTGGAATTCTTTTTAAGTGGCATTTTATTGATTTTGTTTGGATAGTCTTTTAATTTTTTTAACATTCTTTTTGGATAAATTTTAATAGTTTTTAATCGTTCTTATTTAAATAAGATTTTAATTTTTTTCAAATTTAAATTAACCGAGGAGAGAAATTATGAAAAATAAATTAAGCGGTAAAGTTGCTGTGATAACCGGCGCAAGTGGCGGGATAGGTTACGCCATGGCAAAACAACTTAGCCAAGAGGGTGTGAGGGTTTACGATTTGTCGCTGACAGTAGAAAAGCACGAAGAAATTTTCAAAGCCTACGCCGTTGACGTCAACAACACGGCGGAAATAGAGAAGATATTGGAAGAAATCTACGCCGAAAACGGACATGTCGATATCTTCGTCAACAATGCCGGCTTTGGAATAGCCGGCGCGATTGAGGACGCAAAGCCAGAGAGCATATATAAACTTGTGAACACCAATCTTTCTGCCGTTATCGCGCTGAGCGGTGTGGCAATTCGGTTTTTAAAGAAGTCGGGCGGAGGAAGAATAATAAACACCTGCTCCGTGGGCGGAGTTTTACCGTTGCCTTTTCAAGCCACCTATTCTGCCACAAAGGCTGGCATAGAAATATTTGGACGAGCGCTTGCCAACGAGGTTAAACCTTTTAACATAAAAGTGACATCTATCTTGCCCGGTGACACCAAAACCGGCTTTACGCAAAATCGGATTATCGAAAATGGCAACGCCAACGAAAACTATCGCAAAAATGTGGAAAAGTCGATAAAGAAGGTGGAAAAAGACGAGCAAACCGGCAAGGGTCCGGAGCGTATTGGCAAGGCGGTGGTGAAAATTTTAAAGAAGAAAAATCCACCACTCCGTAAAACCATAGGTTTTTGGTATAAATGCGCCGTCTTGCTTTCTCGCATCTTCCCAACCAAACTTATCAATTACATTCTATACAAATTGTATTGCTAAGACTATAAAAACCACTTACAAATTATTGAAAATAAACGCTATTTAAAAGTTAAAATAAACACCAAATATAACAAATCTAATCGTTTATTTATAACAAATTTAATTGTCTATATAACAAAAGAACAAATTAAAATAAAAAATATTTTTTAAAATTTTTTTAAATAATTAAGAGGAAAATTGTTAAAAATTTAAAAAATACATAAATACTTATCAAAAATTAGATAAAAATCACATTAAAAATGCATTTTTTTGCAAAATTAATGTGATTTTTTTAATATTTTTATTATTTATAATTTTTTATTTATTTTGTTTTTAAATTTTTAATTTATTTTTTATTTTTTTGTTTTGTTTATTTTTTAATTAAATTTTGGTTTAGTAAATTTTTTCTTTGTTTTAATATTTTTGCTTTTGTCATCTTTGTTTGTATTGATAATTTATTTCTCTTTGACCTTATATAATTATAGCGTTACGCTTTGTTTTGTAATTAAGCCAAATAATAAGGTAAGCTTTTCAAAAATATATTTAATTAAAACTTTATCGCCTTTTGGATATACGCTGGAAGTTCCTCAATTTTAAGCCTTATCTGTTTCATCGTGTCACGGTCGCGCACTGTCACCGAGTTGTCCTCCAAGGTGTCAAAATCTATGGTGACGCAGAAAGGAGTGCCAATTTCGTCCTGCCTGCGATAGCGCTTTCCAATCGAGCCCGCCTCGTCATAGTCGCACATAAATTCTTTAGAAAGGGCGCCATAAACCTCACGCGCTTTCTCGCCTAAATTCTTTTGAAGTGGTAGTACCGCCACCTTGTACGGCGCAATAGCCGGCAGAAAATGCATAACAATTCGCGTTTCGCCGTTTTCTAACTCTTCCTCCTCATACGCTTCACACATTATGGCAAGCATAAGTCTGTCGGCGCCAATAGAGTATTCGATGACATTTGGTGTGTAGCGCTCGTTTGTGAACGGGTCGAGGTAATCCATATTTTTCCCGCTGTACTCGCCGTGCCTTGACAAATCCCATGTGCCTCTGTGATGCACGCCGTTTAATTCTTGCCACCCAATAGGGAAGTTATACTGTATGTCGCAAGCAGCCTTGGCGTAATGCGCGAGTTTGTCGTGGTCATGGAAGCGTAAATTTTCTTCGCTTAACCCCAAGCTTTCCACAAACTTCAGCGCTCTTTCTTTATAGGAATTATAAAAATTCATGCTGTCCTTTTCATGGCAGAACATTTGAAGTTCCATTTGCTCGAACTCCACCGTTCGGAAGAGAAAGTTGCCCGGCGTTATTTCATTGCGGAAAGATTTGCCTATCTGCGCAATTGCGAAAGGCACTTTGGCACGCATGGTGCGTTGCACGTTAAGGAAGTTGACATATTCCCCTTGGCAAGTTTCCGGACGAAGATAGACAACGTCCTTTTCGTCGCCCACCATATTGCGCGAGGTTGTGAACATCGGATTGAATTTCCTTATCGGCGTCCAATCGCGCTTTCCGCAATTAGGGCATTTTATGTCGTGCTCCTCGATGTACTTTTCCATTTCCTCGTCGCTCATGCCCTCTGCCGAGATAGCACCCTTGGAAAAATTTTCAATAATCGTGTCGGCACGGTGCCTCGTTTTGCAATTTTTGCAATCCATTTTTGGGTCGCCAAAACTTTGAACGTGCCCGCTCGCCTCCCAAACTTTAGGGTTCATAAGAATTGCAGCGTCCACGCCATAGGTGGAAGGGTCCTCTTGCACGAACTTCTTCCACCACGCGCGCTTTATGTTGTTTTTAAGTTCAACGCCCACCGGCCCAAAATCCCAAGTATTGGCAAATCCGCCATAAATTTCACTACCTTGAAAGACAAAGCCTCTATTCTTGCAGAGGTTGACAAGTTTATCCATAGTCAATTTCTTTTCCATATTTTCTCCTTTTTATTTTCTGTTTCTTCGCTTTTTAATCTATTAGAAAGATTAAATTTATCATTCTTTTGGCAATTCCGCGTAGTTACAACCGCTTTTGCAAGGCTTAGCCGTGAAAGAGATAGGTTATAAAAAAGCCCTATGCACTAAATGCATAGGGGCGACTTTTCACCGCTGTTCCACCCTATTTCGCAAACCAAGTTTGCCTTTTTTCGTCTTTTCGCCGACTCGCGTCTTGCTCGGGAGTTGCCAATTCCGTCTTCGCGCGACTTTTAAAGGAAAGTTTCTTACTAAACAACCTTTTCGCGTTACATTATAACCTAATTTTTGAAATATGTCAATTGTTTTGCTTTCGTTTTCCTTTTTTCTTTATCCTCATATTAAAAATTTTTCATTTTTGTATTGAAATTTGCATAAGTATGTTGTATAATATCTACTATCCAATATAAAGAGAGGGGAAAAATGAGTAACAAAAAGATAAATGAAAAATTACAAGCACTAAAATTAAAATTAGAAAAATGTAAAGGCGAAAAAGTGGAATATGAACACGATGACATTTTGAATTTGCTTTCCGCCTACCTAGATGCTCACTTTGATGTGACGGTTAACATTGGAAACAAAACTTTTGTTTATAAAACTAGCGCCGAAATGGAGGGCGAAAATTTTGTTATTAAACAAACAGTGGAGAGGCAAAAAGGCGGACTTAGAAGAAAACCATATTGCAAAACACTTGCGGTTAAAAACGACGGCAGTATGCACTTCACGAGTTATTTTGGCAAAAATAGGCAATATTTGGTGGAAAAAGAGGTGTTAAAAAACAACCGTGTTGTCACGTTGCTTGGAAACGGCAAAAATAAGCGTGAATTCTAGTTTATTTAAAATGTAGGTTTATTTTGTAAAAAAATTTGTAGCAAAATAGCGACAATTTGATTTCAAAGAGTAAAATAGTTGCAAAAATTATATCGAAAAGACACAATACAAATCATATTTCAAAAAAATATGGCGAACTCACTCAATTAAAATCAAAAAAACATATCAAATTTTACTTGATATGTTTTATTTTTTAATCTAACCATAGCACTTTGTCGTAGGCAATTATGGTGATTATATCCACAATCCACATAATAACCGGGCAGATGATAATCATTAAAATGCCAAGCACAATTCCAAACACACTTTGTTTGTCGATGGAACGGAAAAGGCGGTAAAATGCCCAAACGATGTCGAGCATAGGAAGCGCCAACACTACTTTTGCCCACTTTGGAAGATTGTCGAATGCGTTTATAATCTCTTTCATACTAACTCCTTTTAATTAAACATACTTTCTTTTTTGGTCAACATTGTCCAGCCGAGCATCGTTCTAAACAGACTGCCCCAATAGGTCAGGCGCGCCGAATTTAAAAACTCCTCGCAAATTTTAACCTCTTCTTTCGTCATGACGTCCTTTAAAAACATGATGCCGTAAGCCGACGCCCCCTTTTCCACCTTGATTTCGCGATATTTGGTGTAGCACGCAATTAAAAAGATGAAAAAGGCGAGCGCGAAGAAGCCAATTCCGATGTAAAGCGTGTATTGCGGAAGGATTTCTAAAAGCCCCAGAACCGCCAACACCACACCAATTAATATGAACGGAAGAAAGAATTTGCCAAAAATTCGGTTTTTCTTCTTTCGTTGCCAATGCGCGCTAAGTTCGCCCTTTTTGTATTGCAAGCCGTGCCCAAGTTCGTGCGCTATTGTGGAAAAGGAGGCAAGGCTATTAGAGGACAAGATGGACGGGCTGAGCGCAATGCGCCCCGGCGAGAAGTGGTCGTTATACTCCTCACATCTGACAACTTGTAGGGCATTGTCGAGGTAGCGCTCATTTATCACGTCCACAAAATCGCGAATGAAAATGCCACTTTGCGCGCGGTAACTAAGTGCTTCCTTACGCTTCTCTTTGAAATTATCGAAAGAGAAGTTGGCAACCGCCAAGCAAAAACAGATTATAAGGAAGAAAAGTACGCCTATTCCGATGACAATGTATAACCACATAATTTATATTATACCATATTCTTATTGAATTTACAAACGCTAGGCGGTGGAAATTAAAATTGTTTCGCCCTCATAGCACACCGTGCCCACCGGCGGAAGTTGAGAGGTGATGATGTCGCCCTCGCCGTCCACCTCGGCGTGCAGGTTTAACTCCCTTAGTTTTGCTAGCGCATATGAGGTTTCTAAGCCCACGACATTTGGCATGATGACCTCTTTTCTCGTCGCGCTTGGGTCGTCTTTTGGAATGTTATAGTAGGAGAAAAGTTCGCTGAAAAATTCTCTGCCATACGGCGAGGCGACAATGGAGCCGTAATATGCGCCGGCACTTGGCTCATCGACCATAATCATGAACAAATACTCGGGCGAATCTGCCGGATAGGTGCCGATAAAACTTGAAATATACTTCCCTTGCGCAATCTGCCCGTTCTCGCCATACTTCTGCGCTGTGCCCGTTTTGCCTCCGATATTATAACCTTCCACAAAAATGTAGTCGCCGGTCTTGTTGGTTGTGAGTTTTAATAGCGAGTTGACGATGTCGCTAGTAGCCTTGGAAACGAGGCGTTTTTCGGTGACGGACGGCGAGTAAGTGGTGTTGCCATAGACATCTTCCGCCTTTATGGCAATGGTCGGGGTGTGATAGGCTCCGCCGTTCACTATCCCTGCCACAATGGAGAGAAGTTGTAGTGGCGTCACGGCAATGGCGTGCCCAAAGCCCATGCGCGCAAGGTCGACGGTTTTGACGTTCTCTTTCTTCATTAAAATGCCGCCGCTCTCGCCGGAAATTGTTATTCCCGTTTTTTCACCTAACCCAAATTTTTCGGCATAAGAATAAAACTTATCCACCCCGAGGCGGAGGGCGAGGTCGACAAAGCAACAGTTGCAAGAATTTGCGAACGCTTCCGCAAGCGTTTGATTGCCGTGTCCCTTTGTCTTCCAACACTTTATCCTCTGCCCGTCAACCATGCAATAGCCCGGGCAAAAGAAGGTGTCGTCAAGAGAGACCACTCCCTCTTCGAGCGCCATGGCGACGGTTAGAATTTTGAAGGTCGACCCCGGCTCGTAGGTGTCAGTGACCGCCGACATACGCGACATCGAAAAAAGCGAAACAAGGTCGTCACGCGGGACGTCGTTGAGGTCAAAACTTGGCTTGGTGCTTATCGCCAGCACATCGCCGGTGGTCGCCCTCATCACAATGCCAGTCACAGACTTTGCCTTTTGCTCCTCGTACGCCTTCTCTAACACGCTTTCCAAAATTATTTGAATTTTGCTGTCGACGGTGAGCGTTAAATCATCGCCCGCCACGCCAGACACGTAGTAGCGAAGATTTCCGCCGATTTCCTTGCCTTGCAAATCACTCTGCACGTAACTGTAGCCGTCCTCGCCCTTTAAATAGGAATTGAAATACGCCTCAATACCACTCTGCCCGTCGTTATCTAAACTCGTAAACCCAAGAAGTTGCGTCATGAGGTCGCCATAGATATACTGACGCCCAACGTTTTCAGAGAGATAGACTCCATTCAGCGAAAGGTCATAAATTTGCTCGGCAATGTCGGCGTTCACTTGCATTTTAAGTAGACTTTCGCTGACATTTTTGTTCTGCACTTTCTTAAGCGTACTTTCGTAGTTGAGGTCTAAGAGGTTTGATAACTTTTCTGCCGTCAAACTCGCGTCGGCCACCTCGCGCCCGCGAACGTAGACGTTATATGTGGTATATGAAACCGCTAACGTGTCGCCGGTGGAGTCGTAAATATTTCCGCGCGGAGCAACCAAAGATAAATCACGCGTCCACTGGTCGAGCGCGCGAATTTGCATATCCTTTCCGTTTATTATCTGCACAATAAAAAGCCTCACACCTAGTGCGCAAGCAAGGAGAATTAAGATAAGTCCCACAGTGATAATTCTCTTTTGCAAGGAGTATAGGGTGTAAGGCTTTCGCAATTTTAACCTCCAAAAACCCCCGTTATGAAGTTGACAAGGTTGTCGAACCAATTTGTGCTTTCGCCAATTGAAGAAATCTCGTTGATGTCCTCTGGATATGTCTCGATAAATTCGAATCCCTTGTTGGTGGCATTGAGGTTGTTGATTTTGTTGATGTAACTTATGAGGTTTAAATTGTAGCCGTCCTCAAGTTGCATATAGTGCGAGTTCAAGTTGTCACATACAACACTGCCCGCCACGGCGCCTATTGAGCATACAGCAAGCGCGCACGCTAAGAGTGCGGTTTTAAGTTTTTTCCTTTTCTTCGCGGCACCTTTCTTTTTCGGCATCAAATCATAATTAGGTTTTTCAATGATAAGGGTGGTCTTTTTTGCCTTCTTTTCTTCCTGTACCTTTGGCACGTCAACCTCTTTCATCTCTTCTTTCGGCTCTATGTCCTCAGAAGAAATTTCGGCTGGCGCAATTTTTGCTTCTTCTCTTTTTACATCTTTAAGCGTTAAATTTTTAAAAGTTGAAAGGTATTCTGATAAAGGCTCGCTTTCAGGCTCTTTTTTTAAGTCTGCTTGCAGAGAAAACTTTTTATCTAGGCTTTGCGAAATTTCTTTGCTAGTTTTCTCTTCAAGATTTTTTGAGGTTTCCATCTCTTTCTTTTTTGAAATAGGAGGATAAGCACAGATATAGTCTTCCTTTTGCACCTCTTTTTTTGTTTTTGTCGAAGTTTTCACTTCAACCTTCTCCAAGACTTCCTTATCCATATAAATATATTAACCTCCTTTTTAAAAGATACCTTTTGCGGTTAAAATCTTAGTATGAAATCGTATTTGCGCCAAGTGTTTTCAAGTTTAGAAAAAATAAAGACATGGTTAACAAAATATGTAAACACTTAAACTCTTTCCACTGCACGCAGTTTGGCGCTGGAACTTCGACTGTTGTTTTTTAACTCTTCCTCGCTTGCCGTAATCGGTTTTCGATTGACAAGCACAATTTTTTTCTTGTGCCCACAGATACAAACCGGTGTTTTTGGCGGGCAGAGGCAGTCTGTAGACTCGCGCTTAAAGACGTTTTTAACTATTCTATCTTCAAGGCTATGGAAGGTGAGCACCACCAATCGCCCGCCCGGATTTAACATCTCGATAAAAGAATAAAGTACGTCCTCTAAGCCCTCCAACTCGCCGTTCACGGCAATTCGAAGGGCTTGAAAAACTTTTTTTGAGGCGCCTCCGCGAGAATATACCACCTTTTTTGACAAACTGTTTTCAATGATGTCGCGAAGTTCGAAGGTGGTTTCAATCTTTTTGTCAGCACGCGCAAGCACAATGTTTTTGGCAATCTGCTTGGAGAATTCCTCCTCGCCATACTTATAGAACAAATTTTTCAACTCTTCTTCGGAATAAGAATTGACGATGTCATAGGCGGTGGTGATGTTTTCGTCCTGCCCCATGCGCATATCAAGCCGCCCGTTGTGAAGAAAACTAAAGCCCCTCTCCCCCTCGTCGATTTGGTGCGAACTGACACCTAGGTCGATAAGTATACCATCCACCTTGCCCTCAATGAGCGTGGGCGCGTCTTTAAAGTTTGCCTTAAAAAACTTCACTTTGTCGCCAAATTCGGATAGACGCTTTTTGCTTGTTTCAAGCGCCTCGCTGTCACGGTCGAAACAGTAAAGGGTGCCGCCATATAGGCGCCTGGCAATTTCGTAGGAATGTCCGCCCCCGCCGACGGTGCAGTCAATATACCGCCCGCCTTTCCTAATACTAAGCGCCTCGATGACCTCGCCAAGCATAACCGGCGTATGCTTAAATTCCACTTTCCGCCTCGCTTGCGTCGCCGGTTACATTGGATAAACCAAGAAGATTTTTAATGGCATCTGCTAAATTTTGGTCAACTACGCTTTCGCCACCGAAAGTGGAGTCGATGACCTCGACGATCGCCTCGCCATATTCTGATATTTGTTCGGCAGTCAAAATTTCGTTTGTGAGATTGCTTGCGTTTGTGATGACGTTTGTTGCCTCAATTTTGCCATTTTCCGTGAGCCCGCTTTCAGCCTCAACCTCATACAATTTCTCTAGTTCTGCCTCGAAATTATCAACAAAGGTTTGAATGCTTGCACTAATTGCCTCAGGGTCCTCGCCAGAAATATTCAAGTTGAGCGTGCTAAGCGCGTCGGCAAGTTCGAGTACCGAAACAAGTTCGTTCATTGTGCTGGTGTAATTGATGTCGTAATATCCATTCGCCACGTCGCCAACTGCCAGATATTCCTTAATGCGCTTATACGTTTCCTCTTCGCCGTTCATATATGGCGTGCCGGAAGCGTACTTAGCAGAGTTTTCGCTGTTTATAACATCGCCGGTTAAATACCAAATGATATTCTCGAATGTCTCATAGAAGACGCCCTTTTGAGCGCTACCTTTTAAACTATCCAGCATTTCGCCGATGATAGGAAGTTTTGCGGACATATCCTCACCGCTCATAGCGTCGTTTGTGACAGCATTTAGGAGTGCTTTGATTGTAGAAATATAGTCGCTTGTTCTGTTGTTATCATATAGGTTATCGATGTTGCTTGCTGGGTTAACGCCCGTTATACCTTCAATCTGCTCGTCGAAAGTGGTGAAAATTGTGTCGTTAAGTGGGGCGTACATATCGTTTGCAAATAGGATATTTAGCACATTATCAAGCGCCGTCACATCGGTGGTGACACTTGTGTTTAACATATCGGTGATAAGCGTGAATAGGTCGGCGTTGCCACTTGTTAAGTAGTCGAAATAATCATAAGTTACGGTTTCGCTGTCCTCTTCCACCTCAATCGTGCCTCTAGCGAGTTCTTTTATAAGACTGCCGAGCGAGATAAGGTCGGTGCGGTAGTCAGCATAAGACGCGCTGTTTAAAGTTATGAACGATGACATACCGGACGATAACTCACTTGTTACATTGTCGAAGATCATCTCTTTGAAGGAGGCGCCGTTGACGCTGGCTGTTTCAAGTTCATAGAATGGCATAAGAATGTTAGCGATGAACTCTTCGTCCTCTTGCACCTTAGTTTTCACAACATCAAGTAGTTCGCTGAAGTCTCCGCCACTTATCATATCGCCGAGGCCGTCTGTGTTTTTAATGGCAAGAACAGTTCCCTTTATCTGCGCGAAGAAGTCACTGTAAGACGCAATCTCTTTTGTGGTTATTTCGCCACTTGCGCCAACCACGCTCACTCCGTCGCCGAGGAGCGTCAGTCCCATGTCCTCTATGATTGTTTGGAAGGCATTGACGGTTTCTGTGCCGTTAGTGGTGGTAAAGATTTCTAGCCCGCTGACATTGTCTAACATTTCGCCAAGACTGTCGATAATCTCATCAAGGTCTGGCATACTTAAAAGCGCGCTTATCATATTGTCGTTATTTAAAAGTCCGAAAATATCGTTGCCGTTGTCGGAAAAGGTTTTAATTTCCTCTGCCACATTCATTATAGCGTCCACCATTTCGTTTTTATCGTCAGTGGTGAGGTCGCCGTTAAGCGAAAAGTCCGGATTATTTTCTATCATATTTTGCATTTGCGCAGACAATATGTCAACTAGCCTTGGCAGGGTATCGGTGACAAGGTTCAAGTTAAGCGCCGTTTTTAATGCAGGAGCCACAGTGTCTTTTTTGGTGACAATAATGTTGAGTATGCTCTCAATATCGGCATCTTCAAGTTGCATAAATGCCTCAAGTGTGCCACTTTTAATGACGTTGTCGGCAATATCCAAAGCGTTCAAAAGGTCAGACGAAAGGTACTCATAAAAATCGAATTCGTCAGTTATTTTTAGTTGTAAATCGTGGATAATGTCGGTCACCTCTTGCGGAATGGACTCAGAAAGGTTGAGTTCCTCGGCAAGCGCGTCATAGTTCACAATAAAATCTTTAAGCGTGTCGGTTATCACCGTTTTGAAAAGGTTATTGTTGATAATGGCGTTCAAACTATCCTTTAACGGCGTGAAGTTGAGGTTAGAAAAGTTGTTTGCATTAACTGAGTTCACAAACACGGCCACCTCGTCATAGGTGGAGGCAAGGTTTAAAATCTCTTCGCGGACGTTTATCTTTTCGCCGTCGATTTTAACATCACTAAGCCCGTCGAAGAGAGCGTCATCAAACCCGCCCGCTGAGCAAATCACGCCGAACGCCGAATCGTTGAAAGAGAGGATCGCCTCGTTGACTTCTACTGGTAGCATCGAGGAAAGTTGCTCGCCTATCGTCGGCATTGAAGAGGTTTCCGATGTGCTTGCGCCTTGTGCCGTGCTTGCCGAAACAATTTCTTCATAGGTTTGCGTTAAAGAGGTTATCGGCGCGAAGAGTACCAAAAGGAACATGAAGGTTTCCGCCATGGCAATAAATCCGCCCGGAATGCGACGAGGCTTGTTGGAAGAAAAATCCTTCTTTTTCGAACCGAAACTTATGCGCGCCACAATGAGGTAGATGATTTCAAAGAGTAAAAACATCAACACCATAACGACGATAAAGACTATCGGACTCGCCACCGCGCTTGGAAGTTGCCTAATGAACTCCGAAGCCGAGTTGAAATGCGATAGGTCAACAAAGTTTTCGCTTATCATCTGAACAATGTAGTCCTTAATCGCCATGGTGGCGCCGTTATAGTCGATATTGACATTTAGTATTGCATCGGTTATCGGCCTTGTCACAAAAAAGGCTATGATAACGCTGGCGACCACAAAAAGAACGTGCGTGGCGGAACGTTTTAGCCCGCGGTAGACACCCACCAAAAAGCCAATTAAAAGTGCTAGCACGATAAGTCCGATGCTACCCCATAAAAAATAAGTTGCCATACTTTCCCCTCTTTTAATTATTTTAAACTAATCTAGTTTAATTATAGCCTACTTTAATTAAAAAATCAAAACAAAAACAATTATTTTATAGTTAGACAAAAAGATTTTGTCTAATAATTTTCAAATTTCAATCAAAAAGCAAAAATAAAAGCCTCAATTTGAAGCAACTTCTTCGTTTTGAGGCTTTATATTTATTTGCTTTCTTTGTTTTCTTCGTTTGGTTTAACTTCATCAGCTTTTGGCGCTTCAACAACTTTTTCTTGCTTTTCAACAGTTGCTGTCTTTTCTTTCTTCATATCTAAGATATAAAGCACATTTGCAGCAACATAAACAGCAATTGCGATTACTGCCGTGACTATCGTTCTTGCAGTTACTCCCTCGCCAAAGAAAGTAAGCAAGGAGAAAAACGCTGAAATAAAGTTGAAAACAATTGCGGTTACATTAAACTTCTTTTTCTTTTCAAAAACTTCGGCACTTGAATTAAAATATACAAGGCTTAGAATGGAAAAGATAAGTCCTAGAAGTGCTGACAAAAAGATTATAGCATTTGTAAAGATGACAATTCCTCCTGCCATTCCGGTCGCACCGGTTGCACCTCCAAAAACCGCAATAAACACAATTAGAGTGTAGCCATACATAATCGTCCAAGCGAGATTTGCCACAGTGCCTAAAATTCCAGCAATTAGTGTTTTTATTCTTTTCATTTATCCTCCTTTAAAAGTATTAAAACATAAAGCCACTTCAAATGTCAAACAATATTTTAAATTTTTCAAATAAATTCTCAAACGGGTGATTATTCTTGAAATTTATATGAAAAAACAATAGAACTTGACAATAAATTTATAAATAGAAAATATTTTTTTATTTAAAATGTGGATAAAAATATCGTTTTGTTGAAAATTTTAGCCAATTCAAAAATATATCAAACTTATTAAATAAAAAACTCTTTGTTAATAATAAAAAATACCCACAAAAATGTGGATATGTGGGTATTTTTTGTGTAAAGTTTTGCTAACTTTCCATAAATAATTTTAAATATTAAACAAATTTTTTTTAATTATCAAAATAGCATGGCAAAATTTTATTCTCAAAGCCAACGTTTGTCATACTTAATTTTGAGTATTTACCTCTTTCCTGTGGAGCCAAACCCACCCGCACCACGAACGGTGTCAGAAAGCGTGCTTACTTCCTCAAAGTTTGCCTTAAAGTACGGCGTGATAATCATTTGTGCCACACGGTCGCCGTCCGAAACCACGCGAGGTTCGGTGCCATGATTGTGAAGTGCCACCACAATTTCGCCACGGTAGTCACTGTCAACCACGCCCACTTTGTTCGCCGGCGCCAAACCTTGTTTTATGCTAAGTCCCGAGCGCGCAAAGATTAACATCGCGTATCCCTCTGGAAATTCCGCTGATAGACCGGTGGAAATAAACTTCGTTTCGCCCGGATTTATTAACACGTCCTCATTAAGGCAAGCATAGATATCTGCGCCTGCAGAAAACTCCGTGCCATACGTTGGCATTTTTGCCTTTTCGTTCAACTTTTTAATTTTTATATCAATATAGTTCATATTTTATCCTTTTATTTTTTAATATTAAATCTTTCAAAGTTTTATAGAAATTTATAAGCAAACAAGCAAAAAGTTATTTTGATTATGTTATAAACATTTTAAATCTTTCCACAACTCTTCACGTTTCACCCTTCACTCGAAAATAGAAAATTTTTGTTCGCTTTTATACAATCTCTATTATTCTATTTTCTCTTATCGACTTTTGCACATCGATAACACGCTGATTTGATGAGCCACGCCACTCTAGTGTGAAATTGTGGAGTTCGTCAACATATTGTCCGTCGACCACGACGTCTAAGTATTTGACAATTTCCTTATCTTTTAAATATTTGTCAAACAGGTAACCTGTCCACGCCCAAAGACTTTTCTTTGGAAAGTACTCTTTAAATTTTTTAGCAAGTTTAGTGACATCGTCGATATTCTTTGGATGCATAGGCTCTCCGCCAAGTATTGAAAGCCCTTCCACATTTTCGTTATCGCAAAGGTCAAGAATATGCTCCATAGTTTCGTCAGTAAATTCCTTTCCGCCGTTAAAATCGTGCGTTTCAGGATTGAAACAGTTTTTGCAATTAAAAGTGCAACCTTGAACAAAAAGTGACACACGAACGCCTGGTCCGTTTGAGATGTCCATCTTTCTAATTTTATTGTATCTCATATTTGCCTCTTGCTATTCATCATCCTTATTGTCAATATGAAGCACGCGCTCTTTAATTTCCTGCGTTCTGCCCTTATTCCAAAAGTTCGTGCCGATATAGCCACAAGTTCTTCGTGCAACATTCAAGGTGCTATGGTCGCGGTTACCGCAATTTGGGCAATACCACTCGAGATTGTCGTCTATTAAGATTTCGCCGGTATATCCGCACTTCTGGCAGTAGTCGCTCTTTGTGTTAAGTTCGGCATACATGATATTGTCGTAGATATATTTAATAACTTGAAGCACAACTTCCAAGTTGTTTTGAAGATTTGGCGTTTCTACATAGGAAACTGCACCGCCTGGGCTTAATCTTTGGAACTCGCTTTCAAGTTTGAGTTTTGAGAAGGCGTCAATCTCTTCAAACACTGGAACGTGGTAGGAATTTGTGATGTAGTCCTTATCGGTCACGCCCTTAACAATACCAAAGCGCTTTTTAAGGCACTTAGCAAATTTATAAGTGGTCGATTCAATCGGTGTGCCATAAACGCTGTAGTCGATGTTCTCAAGTTCCTTCCATTCCTTGCACTTATCGTTCATCTTTTGCATAACTTCAAGCGCAAAAGCTTTGCCTTTGCCATTGTCGGTGTGGCTGTGTCCGGTCATATATTTTACGCACTCATAAAGCCCCGCATATCCCAGCGAAATTGTCGAATATCCGCCGTGAAGAAGTGGGTGGACGCTCTCGCCCTTTTTGAGCCTTGCAAGCGCGCCATGTTGCCAAAGGATTGGCGCAACATCGCTGGTGATTTTGGCAAGACGCTCATGTCTAATTTTAAGCGCCTTGTGGCAAAGTTCAAGTCTATCTTCGTAAATCTTCCAGAACTCGTTAAAATCCTTACCAGATGAGAGTGCCACATCGACAAGATTGATAGTCACCACGCCCTGATTAAATCTTCCATAATATTTCGGCTTATTGGTCTTAGGGTCAACATATGGAGTAAGGAAGGAACGGCAACCCATGCAAGGATAGCAATTTCCGTTGCCATTTTTGTCGATTTTAAGTTGTTTCATTATCTTTTCAGAGATGTAATCTGGCACCATACGCTTAGCGGTACACTGAGCGGCAAGTTTGGTCAAATACCAATATTTGCTGTTCTCATGAATGTTGTCCTCTTCAAGCACATACAAAAGTTTTGGAAAGGCAGGAGTTATGTATACGCCCTTCTCGTTCTTCATGCCCTGAATTCTCTGCTTCAAGATTTCTTCGATAATCATGGCAAGCTCTTCTTTGTATTCCTCCGTTTCGCCAAGGTATAGGCAGACGCTCAAGAATGGCGCTTGTCCGTTTGTGGTGGTCATGGAGTTGACTTGATATTGGAAAGTCTGCACGCCGTCACGAATCTCTCTTGCCACGTCCTCTTTAGCAAACTTAACACATTCCTCTTCGCTTAAATTACGTTTGCGATACATATCAAGATATTTGTTATAACTATCTCTGACAAAAGGAGCAAGATGTGTCATGGTGACAGTAGCTCCACCATATTGGCTGGAAGTAACAGCCGTAATAATCTGCGTTGCTATGGTCATGGCGGTTAAAAATTTATGAGGTTTTTCAATCATAACGCCGTTGATATTTGTGCCATTTTGAAGCATATCTTCAAGATTGATAAGGTCGCAGTTGTGAAGAGCATTCTGCGCGAAATAGTCAGCATCGTGAAAGTGAATGACGCCCTCGTCATGCGCCTTAACAACATCCTCAGGAAGCAAAAATCTTCTTGTGATGTCGGTGCTTGTGATACCTGCAAGATAGTCACGTTGCGTGGTGACAATACGAGCGTTTTTGTTGGAATTTTCGGTGTTCCAATATTCGCTTTCGCCGTCGATAAGTTCCTTGATGGACTGGTCGGTGGTGTTCGCCTTTCTAACTAATGCGCGCGTATATCTATAAATGATATACTTTTTCGCAAGTTCGTAGTGCCCATACGCCATAAGTTTTTCTTCGATGAAGTCTTGAATATCTTCCACCAAAATTCGCGATTTTTTGAGCGCCAAAACACTTTTGATAATCTCGTCAATCTCCTTATCAGTCGCCCTTTCGCCCTCTGGAACCTCATTGTTAGCCTTGCCGATAGCATTTGCAATCTTCGTCTGGTCAAAGTCGACAATCGTTCCATTTCTCTTAACTACTTGCATTTCTAACCTCCTATGTCACAAGTTCTATCCCTATTTTAAAACATATATAGTGTTTTTGTCAAACAAAAATAACTAGATATTGTGTTTTTTGCAAAAAATTTATAAAATTCATAATTCAATAAATTTTAAAATATTTTTTAAAATCACGCTCACGCGAAGCAATCTAAAAGTAGGTTATATCTTTATAACAAAAGTACAATTTAAAAATTTTTTGCCAAAATTCTATATCTATTCGCAAAAGTATTGGTGCGGACACCAAATATTAAGTGAAGAGTGAAAAGTGAAGGGAAGCCGTTGGCTTCCAGTGAAGAGTTGTGGAAAGTTTTAAAAATTCTAAATCAAAACCACTTTAAGTAGCGACAAAATCGCCAACGAAGTGCGATTTTCGTTTGGTCGCTAAAGGAGCAAACAAGCAAATGGTAAGACTTTTGGCATAAGACAAAAGACGAAATGTAGTGCAGTTTGCGACGCAAAAGTGAAGAACGAAGAGTTGTGGAAAGATTTTAGATTATAATGCGAAAAATAGAAACAAATTTTAAAATCAAAACTTGTTTCTATTTTATCTTATACATAACGTCATATTTAACATTGTCAACATTGTTTTTCAAAAATTCCACAAATGCGTCTATATTCATTGTTGAAAGCGCTGACCTATATCTTTCAAATTTTTTAACATCATATTTAATGTGAGTTATTTTCATATCCTCTTTTATATCTTCAACAGGCTTGTTTAGGTATAAATTCCAAAAAGGATAAATTCTCACATGCATATCCTGTGTAAAATCGTGATAGACATATCCGCTTTTAGAGTTGTTGAGATATTTTGCAAGTTCCACATCGGTTATGTTTTCTATAATTGCGTGCGTAAGGTTATTCCATTCAAAATACGAATGGAGTGACTCATGCACCATATACACCAAGTCATAGTTTTCATTATCAAGCCCATCCATATGTCCCCAAATAAAGCAATTATTTTTAATGTTCTTGCCCATTTTCATATTGGGCGAACATATGTAGGCGGTCATCTTTAACGAAATTTCCTTTCGCAAAATATCCTTCAAAAATTTATTGATTTTGTCTTTGTTTTCTTTCCATGCACTTTCCACTCTTTTTAAATTATCTTTCGCTTCGATATAATACTTCTCAAAAAAGGCTTGCGATTGAAGTTCTTTCAAAATTTCATTGTCAATCTTATTGGAAAATGCATCTCTCTGGAGTTGCTGATAGGAAGAACGATATTTATCCCAAAGACAATCAGCGTATTCAGTTGGCATTCGACTTGTTGAAATCACAATTCTTGCTAAACTATCTTTATCAATTTGAAACTTTATATCTAACATACTCTCTTCCTTTTTATTATATAAATATCATTTTGTTATAGCATAAATTTAACAATTTTTCAACCCTAATCAAGTTTTAATATTGCTTAATTGTATATTACTTTATAAAATCTTTCCACAACTCTTCACTGCAAGTCTTTGTCTTTCATTTTTTCTCTCAAATGCTTAAGTTTTTTCACCCTACACACTTTTACTCTCTTAACCTAACTCTCATAAAGTAAGGATTACGCACTCTTTAAATCAATTTTTAATTTTCGTATAGGCGGGCTTTGCCCAACTTAGAAAATTAAAAATCTAAATAATGGGGTTCCCCGAAAATGTTAATCATTTTTGGGGATAAGGAGTAAACAAACGAATGGTAAGTGGTTTGACGAAAGGCAAACCGTGAAATGAAGTGCTGTTTACGACGCCGAAGAGGACTAGGAAGAGAAACCAACGGAGTAGCCGTTAGAAAAGTTTACTTTTCGTGTCGGCGTTTAGCGGAGTTGGTGTCCGTCCTAATTTTGGTAAGTTTATCATATTCTTGCTGTTCTTTTAAAAGCACCACGCTTTTCATTACATCGTAGGTCATTTCTTTGTAGGTGAAGGAAAGCACATAGTTTTTTTGCCATACCTGTTCTTTGATGTCTAGGTCATTTTCGTCCTCGCTCTTTGGAAATTCATGCTTTGTTTCGCTTAGGTCGTAAGTGCCGTCAAAGTCCGTCCAGCCTTCATCACTCATCCACACCTTTACGCCGATGTTCTTGTAGTCCACCATCTCCACAGCAAAGATGTTATCTAGGTCAATTTTGAGTGCGCACTTGCCTAAAAACATAAAGACATAGTTGAATTTATAGCACGGCGTGTTGGACAACACCTTTTTGTAGTCTGCTTCCAACTCCACCTTGCGTAACTTTTCTTCAAACTTTTTGAGCGCCTGACATTTGGCATTATGTGGCTTAACCTCAAACTCCGATAGGTCAAAAATTTTAATATGTTTCTTTAAAAGATTGAGCGCATCCTTCGACTGCCCTATATGGTTTGTGTCCACCCTTTTTAAGAGTTCAACGTTATCTTCCACAGCGTCGATGGAGTGGATATTTTCAAAAATTAAATTTTCATTTGGCTTTTCTTTTTTCTCAATTTGGAGTTTGCTTTCATTTAAGATTTTTTCAAGCTCCTCGCTTCCAACCGCCTTGATAATCTTGTCAATCTTCGCGTTGTATTTATCAAAGATAAGTTTTGAGATGTATTTTGAAACACCCTTATTCTTTCGGTCGCGATAATAAAACACGGCAATCACCGCCACAAAGAAAAGGACAATGATAATAGTAAGCACCGTCACCCACGTTTCCATAGCACCCTCCTGCTTTTAAAAGTATATCAAACTTATTCACTTTTTCAAAAAGAATAAACAAAGTTTAATATATTTTTCATAAGTGCTAAAAAAATAAAGGGTAATTTTTACCCATTGCAACATTTTTGTTTTCAAATGTTTTAAAATGCCTTCGGAGGTTAAAGATGAAAACAAAAATAAAAACAAGTAATTTAAGAATTATTAGAGATTTTTGTATTTTTGGTAAATTATAAAATAAGATTATAAAAACATAGCCATGTATAGTGGTAGTGTTAGCATATTTCCAACCTGTCCAACATTGCCATAAATTAATTTAATTCCTTGCAAATTAGGATTTATTTTTAATATCGTTGACAATGATTTTGCCTTACTATTATTTGATTTTACTTCAATTGGGATTACTTTTGCATTTTTTGATAAAACAAAATCTATTTCCAACGTGTTATTTCTATTATAAAAGTATAGTTTATTTCCATTTGAGTGTAAAATTTGTGCTATAATGTTTTCAAAAATCGCTCCTTTATATATTCCAAGATTTCCTTCCATAATTTGAGCATTAGTTCCATCATCTAACATTGAAACAAGAAGTCCTGTATCTGCCATATAGAGTTTGAAATAATTTTCTTCTTTATATGCAACCAGTGGAAGGTCAAGTGTAGACACATTATTGCAAATATTAACTATTCCAGCATCTATAAGCCAATTTACGCTTCCTAAGTATTTTTGACTTTTGCCATTTTTATCAAAAGTACTATACATAAACTTTTTATTTTCTTTTGCAAGTTGTGCTGGTATGCTTTCAAAACAAGCCTTTGCTTTAACTTTTTCTGTTGATATGGCATACTTTGCAATATCGTTTTTGTAATCAATCAGGATATTTTTTTGCAAATTCAAAACTTCCTCAAAATTATGATTATTTATGAATGTATTAACAACATTAGGCATACCACCAACGACAATATATTGTTTAAAATATTCTAACATTTTTACATTCATTGCTTCATTTACAACACGTCTGGTCTCATAACAATTTCTTATAATTGAAATAACACTTTCATCAACGCCATTTGCCCAAAGAAACTCCTTAAGCGAAAGTGGATTCATTTCCAAAAATTCAACATAACCCGTCGGATAAGAAGAGACTTGTTCATAGTTTGTTCCTAAAAGAGAACCAGAAGCAATAACATCAAATCTTTTATCAATTGCAAAAAATTTTAATGCCGTTCTTGCATTCGGGCAAGCCTGTATTTCATCAAAGAAAATAAGAGTTTTGTTTGGAACTAAATGCGATTGCTCTGGAACATACAAAGATATATTGGCAAGAATAGTTGTAATATTCAAATCACCGTCAAATATTTTTTTTGCAGTTGGATTTTCAACAAAATTTATCTCGACAAAATTCTCATAATATTCTTTTGCAAACTTTTCAACAATATAGGTTTTCCCCACTTGTCTTGCTCCGCTTATTATCAAACACTTTTTGTCAGTCTTGTTTTTCCACTCTATTAATTTATCTTCAATTTCTCTTTTAAGCATATCAGACTCCTTTATTTATAAGCATTTTAGCATACAAAATATTTCGAAGTCAACAAAAATGGAGATTTTTCAGCCGAATGATTTGTAAAAATGGAGATTTTTTGGGGGAATAATTTTTGAAAATGGAGATTTTTGGTCAAATTATAAATAATATTTCTCCTATTTCCTTGACCAATCTCCTACTTTTCGGCTCAAAATAGGAGATAGTTAGATGAAATAGGAGATTATTTAATCCTAAAATGCTTTTTGTAGGCGGAGTATACGATGTCGGCAAGTTCTTCTGGCGTTTTGTTTTTGCTAGAAAGGACTAGGTCGTAGTTTGACATATCAAGATTGTCTACGCCGTAAAACTTTTGATAGCGCACATTTTCGGCGTTAAAGCGCTCTATCACGGTGCGCTTTGCTTCTTCAATGTCGGTGTATTTTTCCTTGCCTTCGCGGTCGGAATTTACAAGGCGTTTTGCCATTTCATCTTCATCAAGGTCTAAGAAAACTTTGAAAGAGTGTGGAATAAAGTGCCACGCCAAACGGCTATCAAACACAACATTCTCATTCTTCCACTTTTTGCCTAATTCAATCGTGCGCTCGTCAAGAAGATTGTCATATTTTGGGTCACTTAAAAGAAGTTTGTTGAATTCTTCGCTGGAAAGTCCGCGTTTTTTGGCCTCTTCTTTAAAGATTTCGCCAACCGAATAGACTTTGAAATTATATTTATCTTTTAACACCTTTGCAAGCGTCCCTTTTCCACTGCATGGCTTTCCTGTCAGCGTGATTATCATATCTTCTCCTTTTAAGTTTTGTGGTTTTAAATTTTAGTTTGCGCTAAATTTTAATCTTTCAATTTAACTTTAATATAGGAAAATTATAACCTTTTGGAAAGAAAAAAGCAATTTTATTTACATTTTCTATAAAAAAAATTGTAAAAAGATAGATTTCTGTGCTATAATCTAACTGTTAAGGGAGGAGGTATGGCAACGCCACATATGAATGCAAAGAAAAGCGATATAGCAAAAGTAGTGATTATGGCTGGTGACCCTGTCCGCATTAAGAATATGGCGGAAAAATTTCTTAATAATGCAAGATGCGTCAACGACACAAGAGGCATGCTTGCATACACTGGCCTATATAAAGGAAAAAAAGTGACCTTTATGGCTCATGGCATGGGCTGTCCGTCTATGGGAATTTACTCCTATGAGCTTTTTGCATTTTATGGCGTGGAAACAATCATTCGAGTTGGAACTATCGGCGCACTAAGAGAGGAAATTAATTTAAAAGACATTATAATTGCTAAGCGTGCCTACACTAAGACAAACTTTGACGATTTCTACATCAAAAATGGTGCATCTTTTGTAGAAGGTTCTTCTAAGTTGTCCGAGAAAGCTGTTGAAATTTGTGAGAAATATAATGTTAAATACCATTATGGAGATATTTACTGCTCCGATAACTTCTACACCGACTTTGACCAAATTGAACTCGCCAAAGAGAAAAATCTTTTAGGTGTGGAAATGGAAAGCGCAAGTCTATATCTAAATGCCAAGAAGTTTAAAAAGGACGCTCTCACCATGTGCGTTGTGTCAGATAGTTTAGTGACAAAAAAAGCGCTGTCTGCAAGTGAAAGAGCGAATTCTTTTGATGACATTGTTAAAGTTGCCCTATCTGTTGCCTTGAAAAAATAAAAGGAGAGGAAAAAATGCTATCATGTGAAGGAACAGGAAAGAATATCGAACAGGCGGTGGAAAACGCCCTCTTTGAACTTAAAGCGTCAAGAGAAGATGTCGATATCAAAATTTTAAATCCAGGCGGATTTTTGAAAAAAGCCAAGGTGCTTGTCACCATCTCTGAAGATGCCAGAGAAAAGTATGAAAAAAAGGAAAAGTTGAAGAGGCAAGAACAAGAAGAAACGAAGATTAATGTTAATGTTCACGAGCCGAAAACTGAAGAACAAAAAAGCAAAGTGAAAGAAACTCAAATTGAGCAACCTAAAGTAAAGGTCAATGTGGAAAAACCAAAAGTACAAATCATCACAGACGAAGAATATGTTATTGCTGAAAAGAGCGAAAGAAAGCAATATGGCTTAGAAGAAAAAGAATATAAAACTGTCGACGCGGAAAAACTTATAAAGGATATTTTGGAAGCGCTTGATTTGACTGCCGAGATAACAGTGGAGGAAGACGATAAATTTATCCGCTACCTGCTCACTGGCGAAAACCTAAACGATTTAATCGGTCATCACGGCGAATGCCTATATGCACTTTCATCTTTCATAAGTGCAGTGTGCAAAAACGATAAGCACAAAAAAGTTGTTTTAGATGTTGAGAACTACCGCTCAAAGCGTGAAGAGACCTTGAAGGCACTTGCTGAGCGCATTGCAAACAAGGTGGCGAAAAGTGGAAGATATTATAAGTTTGAACCTATGGACGCCAGCGAAAGAAAGGTCATCCACACCGCTCTTCAAAATGACGACAGGGTGACAACCATGAGCAAAGGCGAAGAGCCAAGAAGATATTTGATTGTCTTCCCAAGAGAATATAAGGAATAATATTTGATGTTAAAATTTAGGTTTAAATTTAAGTAGTTAAATAACAAATTTTTAAAGTTGAATTTTTAAAATAAATATTATTTATTTGATAAAAAATGCAAAAATATATCAAAAATAGCAAAAAAAATTAAATTTTTTGCTATTTTTTTGTGTTTTTATTAAAATTTTTAATAATTATTTAAAAAATCTTTATTTTCAGGCTAAAAAATACAAGTTTGATTTTTTTGTTTATTTTTATATATATTTTATTTAACAGAAATTTAATTTTAAAAATGTTTTTATTTTTTTGTTAATTAAAAATGATTTTTTATTATTTATAAACTTTTATATTTTATTATTTAATTATTTATTTTATTTTTTTATATATTTAATTTCTACTTATTATTTTCAAATTTTTTTGATTAGACAAAAAACCACATCTAAAATAAGATGTGATTTTTTCTTTCTAGTTATACTGCAAAATATTTTTGCTTTAAACATGAGATTAAAATCTGCCGACGCCACCGCCACCAGCACCGCCACCGGAGAAACCTCCTCCACCGTCACCGATGTTGGAGATTGTTGCCGCTGTGGCAATCTTCGCTATCTCTTTCACCAACGCACTTGCCATGGTTTGACCGACAAGCACGCCAAGCGACGCCATGCTTCTGTTCATCAGCCAAATGGTCATGTAAAGCGAATGGGTGTTGTCGGTGACAATCCATGTTGGGCTTTCAAGCGGAATGCTCTCAAATTTCTTCATATACACGTCGCTGACGCCAAGCACATAGGCGTAAGGCAGAACATCATAGAAAAGAGTTGGATTTTCTTTGACCATTGCCTCCATCATGTCCTTTTCTGCCACTTCGATATATTGCTTAAGTCCGCGAAGTCTGCCGAGATATTCGCGTCCTTTTGCCGTGTATTGCTCAAAATATGGATAGACGAAGAAGAGCGCAATCGGCACAAGCGGAATGAAGATTCGCATAAAGAATGGGTCGCAATAACTTTCGCTCATCAAAATTATACCCACATAGCACGCAACATATAGGACGAGCAAGATTATCTTTTTCGCCCAAAACTTATTCGCCTTTTGTTTGTGTTTATATTTTTCGATGTTAGGTAGTCGCCATAGTAACGCCACGCCCACAACCGCAAGTAAAATCTTAAAGAACATAAATAGGTAGTTTAAACTTTGAAGGTCGATTCGAATGATAGTCAAAACCATTGCCACCAAAACCGCAACAAGCGTCATGTGATAATACCTATCCACCGACGGATTAAAATATTTTTTGCCTTCCTTTTTGATGGAATTTGAAATCTTCTGCCCAATAAATGGACTCATTGACTTAAGAGTTGAAGTGTCAATCGGCTGGTCAGATGTGAATATCGTGTTAAAGAAAAGGCCTTCGTGTTCTTTGGCGTTATCCAAATCTTTCAACTTTTTGATGTAGATTTTCTTTTCCTTTTCTTGAATTTCCACATAGCCCTTCGATGCCCAGTAGACGATGAGTGAGGTTATGTCGTCGCCAGAAACCGTCCTGTCTATGATGTATCCCGCCTCGGTTGGCGTCAAGCCGTCTGGCGCTTTGAACTCGACAACATCGATGAGGTCGTGCTTGCGCCTGTGCATAACATAAAAGACAATCAAAACGATGATAAGTGCAAGTAAGATGACAAGCAGAACGATGTCAAAGGTGTAACTTCGTGAAACATTGAAATATCCCTCACTAAGTGGCTGATACACCGTCAGCGCTTCGCCGTAGTATAGCGCAACAGGAAGAGTAGATTCGCCATACATATAGAAATCATCAGTATAAGCGTGAGCGGAATAGGTTCCAGTTAATGTATAAACACCATTTTTGCTACTATACTCATATTCCACCGCTGTGCCTTCTGTGTTTTCGCCATATCGCCCTGCGTAGAACGTCAGTTTTTCGCGATATTCTTCCGTCACATCCTTAGGAAAGGTTATGGAAAATTCGACATTGCCGATATGCGTGTCTATGCTTGAGCCGATGATGTTGAAATAGACGAAGTCCTTAGCATTGTCTCTATCCTCGCCTAAATCGTAGGTGTAAGAGAAGTCAAAGGTGTAACTGTCATACTCTTCGCCTTCCGCTGGCACTCCGCCCATACCTTCCGGCAAGTGAAGATAATATGCCTCCATGAAAAGGTCGCCAGAATACCCCTTTTCCACATACGCTCCGTCAGTTGAGTTTATGTGAAAATTGGATATTTCAAATTCATAGTTTTTTATCGTTCTTTTACCGTTTTCGTTCGGCACGCCGATGGTCTGCTCAACAGGAATAGTGCGAACGATGCCGTTGGTGTTATCGAAAAAAGTCGCCGTGATTTTTTCGTTTATCTCATATTTATTGTCCTTGCCGATTACGATATTCACTTCATAGTTGTTAATGTAGTAGCCGTTGTCAAAGTTTGGAACATATTCTTCAATCGAATTTATATCACAGCCAGAGAGCGAAAAAAGAAGAAGCATAAGCATGCTCACAAGAAATGCAATTTTAACAGACTTTCCTTTTTTTAGACTTCTTTCCATATAGATATATAATATCATAAACATAGCAAAAATTAAAACAAGTTTTTGAAAATTTATCATAAATTTTGTGATAATAAATAAAATCATAAATTTTCAAGTGATTTTTGTGTCAATAAATAGGCAGAACTCATAGAAATTCATGTAAAAGGAGTTTTTATGGCAAACGAAGATTTTTTAATAGGCGCAAACGACGAGCACGGCGTCAATCCGCCAACGCTGGGTAAACGAACGCCTGTTGTGCCAGGACTAAACCGGCAGATATATGAAAACGAGTTCAACCGCGCGGCGAAAAACAAGTTTATTGAAGCGTGTATGCGACAGGACTTTTCAGTGTATGACGTCAAACCCGAACTGCAAGATATCTCGATAAACGAGCGCATTAACAGAATAAATGCTCAAAACTTGACCCTGCTTGTCACCTTCGCCTACAACGCCTACGGCGAAACATTTAACAACGCATCCGGCTTAGAAGTTTTCTATTCTCCACAAAATCCGCGGGCGACTCAAAGTCGAAACTTGGCGGAAAATTTGTATGCCGAACTTATTGGCGGAACGCCTCAAAATGGTAGAGGTGTTAAAACGCTGGACGTGGGAGTGCTGTCGAACGTCAACTGCGTTTCAAGTTTGATTGAAGCGGGCTTTATGACCAACCTACGCGAAGCACGCCTGATGATTAATCCGCTCTTTCAAACAGAGGTTGGCGAAGAAGCCTGCCATGGCGTGTGCAACTATCTAGGAGTAAATTACATTCCGCGCGACAATTTGAACAACTATCCACTTCTCCGCTCGGGAAGTCAGGGTAACTTTGTCTATCTTCTGCAATTTATCCTAAATCAATATGGATATAATCTCTCAGTCGACGGCATATTCGGTAGTCGCACTTTGAGTGCGGTTCGTGATTTTCAACGAAATAACTCGCTTTCGGTCGACGGACTTGTTGGCACAAACACTTGGCGCACCCTTTTGACTTTAGCGCCATACCCACTATTGCGCGAAGGCGACCGCGGTGCATATGTCACATTTTTGCAACAACTTTTGGAAAGCAATCTCTATTCGGTTGGCGGAATCGACGGCATTTTCGGCAGTCGAACCTTAAGCGCTGTGCGCAACTTTCAAAGCGCAAACGGCTTAACTGTTGACGGCATAGTTGGTCCTAACACGTGGAACGCACTTACTAATCTCAATTTTTAAAGAACAATAAAGAGTATTTTATGGAAAATGGTTGCTGTCTAGGGCTTGACAAAATTACAGACGCTGGCGAAAGAGTGGAGTTTTTAAAAAACACGCCCGCTCTTTATCGAAATATGGTGAAAAACATCGAAAAATTCACCTACCCTAACCCTGCCCTTACAATTGCCAACTTTCTAATCGAAGAGCGTAAGAAAAGAGATGGTTAAATTAAATAAAGAAGAATAATTTTTTATCTATGATTTTTACATCTAAATATTGACAAAAAAAAATGAATATAATACAATATATATGGAGGTAAAAGTTATGGAAAAAGAAAAATTATACTCCGCAAACGATATAGCTCAATGGTTTATTAATCGTTCTGCTATGGATGTAGATATGTTTTTCGGCGAATATATGACAAATATGAAGTTGCAAAAATTGTTATATCTTGCGCAATGCCTTTCTTATGCCATAGATGATAAGCCTCTATTTAAAGAAAAGATACAAGCATGGGAGCATGGACCTGTTGTGCCAAACATCTATCATAAGTATAAGGTGCTTAAGGCGGACAGCATTCGCGATGTCAACCCTGTGGAAATTGATGAGCAAACCGCCACTCTATTAGAATATGTATATAGAAGATATGGCATCTATTCCGCAACAGAATTACGCAACCTAACTCATAGTCAGCGTGCATATAACAAAAATTATGTTGAAAACAAAAAAAATATTGAAATTCCTCTTGAAGATATGAAAAAGGAATATCTAAGCGAAAAAAAGAATATAAAAAAAGAATATAAAGAAAATTACCAAACTCTTTCAGATTATGCAGAAACTTGTTATGTTAACAGCGTTCCAGACCTAAAGAAAAAAATCACTATTGACGATGAACTTGTTGAGGTGGACTGGAAAAATGAGTTATAAAATCAAAATGGCAAAGTCTGCTCTTAAAGACTACGAAAAAATTAAGACAAGCGTTTATCATAAAACGGTCAAAAGTTTATTGGAAATAATCGAAGAAAATCCATACGCCTTTCCACCAAAATTTGAATATCTCAAAGGAGATATGGAAGGTTATATTTCTCGAAGAATAAACAAACAACATAGGTTAATTTACATAGTGAAAAATAATGATGTTATAGTGGTGGCGATGTGGACGCATTATGAGACTTTTTAATTGTTAGTCCGTTTTAACTCTACAGGTTATTGTAGGCAATATGTTTTTTTCTATATATTTTATAATAGATATTTTATACTGAAAGCCAAAGCATACATTGTTTTTCTAAAAGGGCAAAATCACAAGTAACTTTCATATAGTTTTCATATAACTCGCCCGAACGTTGTAAGTTATAAATTTTTTTTGCTTTCACAATAATTTTATCATGATTTTTCCTCAAAAATCTTAAAATGCGCATATATTTAATCTTTTCTCTTCTTGCCTTTTCGTCGTCGTTAGGAGCAATTGTTAAATTTATATATGTATAAACCCCGGCAACAACCGGTATCATATTATTAAAATTTACACCACCAAATTTACAATTTTCAATTGGCAAAAATGTTATACTTTCTTGCTTAGGGTTTTGCATTAGTTTTTTACCCTTACTGCTTGTTGTTAACGGAGCAAAATATTCCATATTTTGAACTTTAAATAAAATGCCCGTAAAAGGTCTTTGATATGTCCTATTTATATTGTAAGGCACTCTTTTATCTACTGTTCTTAAAAAATCTGTATATTCTTCGTCTATATAGACTAAACTTATCTTGGCTTTACTCATACTTTCATTATACATAAAAGACTAAGAAAAAGCAACCGAAATTGAAAAAGAGATGCATAAAGCACCTCTTTTATTGGCGTCCACTACGGCAGGACCTCTCCAATTCTAGTAGTATTTAACTAGTTAATCCACTACGGCAGGACCTCTCCAATTGTTTATTGGTGTCCACTACGGCAGGACCTCTCCAATTGTTTCAAGCATATTATACATTATTTAAACAAAAATTGCAATAGTTTTTTAGCAACTTTTATTAAAAATGTATGTCTATGCTATAATTAATGTTACCATGTTGTATGTTTTTATGCCAAATTTTATGTCAAAAAACCATTTTAATATTTTTTATATTCATCCGAAAGACCGGCGAGATAGTCAAGTGACACATTGAAAAACTTAGCTAATTTTATAACATTACTTAACTTAATATCTCGCACTCCTCTTTCCCAAAAGTCTATTGCTTGATGTGAAATGTAATTATCTAAAGCATTTGCCAATTCAACTTGTGTTAATCCTCGTGATAATCTTAATTCTTTTAATCTCTCAGAAAAGTTTTCCATACTGACCTCTTATTAATATTTTATCAACTATTTTAAAATTTTGCTTGACATTCTACTATATTAGAATTAAAATAGATTTATCTACTATTGTAGAATTAGGGTTGTGATAAAAGGAGTAGCAAAAATGGATAAAGAAGAAAAAATAGGCTTATGAAACTTTTAGGAGGAAAATTAAGAAAACTTCGAATAGAGAAAAACCTCACGCAAAGTGAGGTGGCGAAATTGAATGGTATAAGTTTAAGGAGTTACTCGAAATATGAGTGTGGGCACGCCGTAAAGTGTGTTAAAACCTTGTTTAAACTTGCAAGGTTTTACGGCGTGACTGTTTCTTCTCTTTTTGCGGAGGTACCTAAGATTTAACCCTGCCGACTTCGGTGTTGTCGGTGGTGCGGTCTTGAAGCGGTTTGATTGGATTTGGCTTATCCTCCACGCGGTAGTCCTTGCCGTAGCGTTCGATATGCTCTGCTACTACCTTGTGCGATGCAACATCCTTTTCCTTTTTAATTACCTTTCTTTGATATTTGAAGAAATCGGCATCCTCGGAAAGGTCATTGATGTTGATATACCCCTCGCGGTGTGCGGTGTTGTTCACGGTGTCCTTTAAGATGTTTCGAATGTAGTTCTTATTCGACTTAAAAGATATGAGTTCTGGAAACTCGCCGTTTGGAATGACCTCTTGCCACTCTTTCTTTTCATACTTTCTCAAATTTTTGACGGCGCTATGAAGGTGTGCTATCTCCTGCTCAAGTAGCATTTCCCAAACCTTTTTCACGCCCGCGTCGCTTTCGTCACAGAGCATGGAGTAGTAGAGATAGCACTCGATATATTCATGCATCAAGCACATTTCAAACCAAGACGCCGACGGGTCGATAAGTGAGCCATAGTGCGTGACGTGTTGTTCTTCCACCATAGCAATTTCAGTATAGACTTCCCTGCCCTTTTGATTTTTGTAGAACGCGCCTAGATTCATATAGTAGTTCATCGTCTGTTGCTCGGCAGCGGTGATGATATTCACGGCGCACTTGTCAAAAGGGTCAGCGGTCTTGTTGCAAATATGATTTTTTACGCTGTCATACGGGTGCCTGTGATGAGCAATTGTTGGACGTGCCGGCATGATTTCGGTGTAGTCGCCCACATAGTCCTCAGCATGACAACCCATGTCACTTTCCAGCATATTTGCATAGCGATAAAGGTGGTCGAAGTCCTCGAGGAGCGCAAAGTCAAGAGCACTTTTAACATTCTTATCTTTCACGTGCTGAGCCAAAAATGCCGTCAAATCGACCGCAAGTTGCTCGTAACCGATTGTCGTTTCAAGTTGATTTTCGTCGATTGGCTTTAAGGACGAAATCAATTTTTGTTGTTGCTGTTCACTGCGCCTGACAAGGGCAAGCGTGCGCTTTAAGTCGTTGTCATCTATGTGCCTATGAAAATGATGACCAAACCACACCGCCTCATACTCGGTGCCGTTCATAAGTATGCAACGAACTCGGGTGTATGGACTGCTTTCAAGTTTATTATATGGCTTTCCTGCCATTTTCTTCCAATCCATGATACAACTTTCCAAACTCTTTGGCTTTTCCAAAAACGGATTAAATTTCATAAAATACCTCCAACTTTTAGTTTTGCCAAATACTGTAACATTATTCTTTCGTTTCGGAAAAGATTTTGTAGAAAAACCCTCAAAAAATCGGAACGATCAGCAAAAAAGTTTTCGCCCTAACACCGCAATTGGCGCAAAAGATTAAGTTTTTTCGCCCGCTTGATCAACCGGTGCGAAAATTAACCCTTTTATCCCTCGTCGCAAATTGTACGGGAAACATGAATTTTTTTTAAGAATAGCAACGCCCAAATCGCCTTTATAAATATAAAAAAATCTCGACCTAAGCCGAGAAATTTTACTTAAATATCTTTTTATGCAAGGAAAGTTAAATTCGAATATAGCGATTTTTCTTTCTGAGATACCAATTCATCAAGGTGAATAGTCCTAAAATTGCAAGCACGATGACCACCGCTGCGGCTGGATGTAGTGATGCCATCTGCGTCTCTAAAAGTCCGCCGAAAAGCATGCTTATCACCAAGGTCAAAACATATGTCAAAATAGCATTGCTTCCCCAGATTGCGAAGAAACTGAACTTAGGCTTCCAGCTATTTAAGAAGTTAAGTCCTCCCCAAATCATAGAAGATATGCTTGCGCAGAAGAGTGCGTAGACTGGTGTGCATCCTCTTTTTGCCGCAGTAAAGCCGAAGGCAACAATTAAAACTACGGAGATTAAAAGCATAAGTGAGGACATGATCCAATAGCGCTTGTCGTCTTTAAGTTCGGCAAAAACTGACCCCAAGAGAAGTATTCCTGCCCAACTGAAACCACCAAATATACCGCCTTCCAAAATCTTATTTGCAAGAGGGAAAAGTCCGTTTTGCATAAGCACTGTCATAACAACAAAGGTGATTGAAACAATAATCAATCTGCCCCATTTGTCGAACTTAACGAATGGAAGAGCCATAAGTCCTGCTAGTCCGATATTTTGTAGAGTGTCCCATTCCCAACCACCAAAACGCTCACCATCTGCTGGCACTGTGATTTTTTCTGCTGTGCTTACTAAGATGAAGTACAATGCTAAAACGCCAGCGATAGCAAGGAAATAGTGTAGCATTGCAGATGAAACCTTTTTAAATTTTTCATTTTTAACAGCAAGGCTGATTAAAAAGACAATTAAAAGGGCAAATGCAATCCAAAACATAACAGCAAAGATTTGAATTTTGATGGAAAGTTCAGAAAATGTCTTTGAACCTGTGAAGATGTCTACCCAACCATTTTCAAAACCATTAAATAAAATACCAATTCCAATAAGAGCTAAAAATCTTATAGCAAGTTGCCAATATGCCCTACGCGTGCCGTATTTTCTTTCACGCGATTTAAAACTTTTGCAGATTGTCAACCCTATAACAAAGATGAACATAGCCGCAAATAGGTCCGCGAACGAAACTCCTGGCAAAACTTGGAAGCCATCCGCACCATGCTCAATAATCGGTGCTAAAAAGTTGAAACAAGAGAAAATTGGAAGAATGAAAGAGCATACCATCAAGAACATACAAAGTCCTCTAAATCTGTCGATGGATAGCAGTCTTTCGCCTTTCTCTGATGTTTCGTCAGCTTTTGCACGATATTCTAGTTTCTCGTCTTTTAAAACTTCTTCAATAATTACATCACTTTTTTCTTTTTTCATTTTTACCTCCTTTTATAAACTTATCGATTTTTTCTTCCTTGCAAGAAGATATGCAAACGCCGTTAACAGCGTAATTGCCACAATACCTTGAACGCCCGCCAGCCACCAACTAGCGCCCGAAAGTGCGCTAGCCGGCATAACCGTGGCGTAAACACCAATGACGAAGAATTCCACTAAGAACATGATGATAGGATTTTTGCCCCACCAAACGAGAACTTCAAATTTCCAAGTTATGTATTTGTCAAGATAGTCGAAAATGAAGAAGATAACTCCGCTCAATCCCACTCCCACAAGTATGAAGGTCGGCGAGCAACTGCCAAGGTTTATCACGCCAAGCCACTGCGTTAGGAATAAGCCAAGCGCGCAGAAAATTGCAGACAGTGAAAGGGCAAGTTCGCGTTTCTTCATGAAGTAAACGTCGGCAATCATCATATCAAATATCAGCATTGCGCCCCATCCAAAGCCTCCTATCGTGCCACCATGCACAATCACATCAAGCCACGCCTTGTTGTCGCCTATCTGGTGGAAAACTGAATATGCGACAAGGATGACAGACGCACCGATAAGTTTCACCCACCACTTAGATTTGACAAATGGGAATGCCACCAAAATGGCAAAACCGATTCCTTGTAAGGTCACCCAATAGTTATAGCGAAAGGCGCCGAAATCGTTTTGAATGGCAAAGAAATCAATTGTTGTGATGATAATGTTCATAATGCCCATGCACGAGAGCGCCCCATAAAAGATATGCTCTGCTGGCACGGCTAACTTGCTCTTCCAAGCGGGGATAAGGGCGAGTAGTCTTAAAATTAAGCCGATAATTGCCACGATGGAGAATGCAAGCACTGTATAATCAAACGCATTTAAGGTGTAGCCGTCCATACTATCCAAAACTTTGTTGCATAAATCAAGAAAAGTGCCAAGTCCTACAATGGAGAGTGCACGCTCTAAGTAGTGAATAATCGCATTCTTTGTGCCATACAATCTTTGCCACTTAGTGAAAGACAGCGTGAAGGTTAGTCCTATTGCAAAGATAAACGCCGGCGCGATGATGTCGGCAAGCGTCATGCCCGGGGCTATCACAATCCCTGTTGAGGTAGAGTGGTCGGCAAGTCTTGCAAGAATGCCAAGACTAGGAAAATTCTTTAAAAACTGAAAGATAAGCATACAAAAAACGCAAAACCCGCGGAATCTATCTATGCTCTTTATACGCTTACTTCCTTTTTCCTTTGCATCGTCAATTGGAAGCATTCTATCCTTCTGAATGTTTACTTCTTCAACTTTTTCCATGTTTCCTCCTATCTCATTTCCAACTTTTTAAAGTCCACTTTACCAAAGGCCGTTCGTGGCATGACATCGATAATTTCAATCAATCGCGGAACGGAGTATTTGATAAGTTTTTTCTTGCAAAGCGTTAAAATATCCCTCTTAAGTTTTTCCTCTTTCACCTTGTCGTTTGAAATCTCTTTGTTTTTAAGGGTTATGTAAAGTTTGATATAGGTCTTTTCGTTGTAGTGATACGGCACGGCGCATGCCTCGTCGATATCCTCTAACTTTTTGACCAAATTTTCAATCTCTGCCGGAAAAACGTTTATGGCGTTTATCTTAATCGAACGCTTGCGTCTATCAAGTATGTAAAGATAGCCATCCTCGTCCATATAGCCCATGTCGCCAGTCTTAATCCACTTGATTCCTTCCTTATGCACAAAGCCATTTACTTCGTTTAGATAGCCCTTCATAACAGACGGCGAACCCACCGCAATCTCTCCAATTGTGTTTGGCGAAAGAAGATTGTTTTCCTCGTCCCAAATCTCAATCTTGGTGTAAGGAATAGCTTTGCCACAACTATACGGCCTATAATGTTCAAAGGTGTTTGCCGCACACACGCTGGAAACTTCCGTCAGCCCATAACCTCTAAATAAGCGAGCTGAACTTTTGTACCTTTTAAGTATAGTGTCGAAGTGTTCCACAAAGGACTCAGTGAGAACGTCGCCACCGCACCACAAGTCTTTTAATTTTGCAAGATGTTTGCCGTAGAAATTTTTGTATTCAATCATCTTCTTAAACATCACCGGCACGCCAGCAAAAAAGGTAACGTTATACTTTTTAATGATAGCGTTAAATTTTTTCGGCTTAAAATTTGGCACAAGAATTAAACTATATTGATTAGTTAAACAGGTATGTACAGAGACGCCTAAGCCGTAAGCATGGAATATCGGCAGAGCAACAAGCGAGTATTCGCTCCCTCCCCCGCGGATTTTGCGAGTGTACATCTTCTCTAACGCTATGCTCAAATCGTTGAGAGCACTGTTTTGAAGTTCGATAATCTTTGGCTGTCCGCTTGTTCCACCACTGTGCATGGTGCAGACAACATCATCACCCCTCCCCTCTAACTCTGTCGGTTTCGCGTTTTTATTATGCTTGATAAGTTTAGAATATTTTATCGCCTTTTTATAGGTTCTACATTTATATATTGCAAACAACAAAAAGAAAACTTTTCGCCATATCACATAATTAGATATTGAACAATTTATCAAAATTTGATTGAGAGAGGCAAGGTCCTTATGATTTCTAATTAAGATGTCGTAATACATCAAGCCTTTTGATTTTGTCTGTTTTAAGTTTTCCCTCAGTTGGTCGAGTGGTAAAAGCGGATGCACAATATTTGCCACAACTCCAAGTTTAGAGCACGCATAAAATGCCACAAGTGCCTGCGGACAAGTTGGAAGATAGATAGTCAGCACGTCACCTTTGTTAAAACCAAGCGCCTTAAGAGATATAGAAAAATCTTCAATATTTTTCAAAAAAGTTTTCAAGGAAATTTTGTGGTCGTTAAAAATGATGTTGCCCTTCTTTAAATCAACACCTTCAATAAGCATCTCGTAACAAGTTTTATTCCCCACAAAAACTCCTTCGTATATACAACACGCTTAGTTTAACACATTTTTTATGAAATACAAAACAATATTACAAAATTTTTAAGTATTTTTTCATATTTTTTTAAAAAAGGGCCTATCGAACGGCGTTTTGTAATTTTTTGTTTGTTTTAGAAAATAAAAAATACGCCGTTTAAAGTGCTTACGAGTATTTTTCAACATTTTTTAATATGCTGATAACTAAACTTATTTTCTATTTCTTTAAAATCACATGTACTTTTCTTTAATCCTTATGGTCAGTACCGTGTTTCCCTTTTCGTCCACCAACGGAAAATTTCGCACTTCGGCATTGAAATCTCCGGTATTTTTCATGTGGTAATTGTAGTTTTTCTTTAGCATGGCATCAATTTCGGCATAAATCGGTGGCAGAACATCCGGAAAGTTATCGCTAATATCCTTCGCCAACGTTGCAAGCGCCAACATCACTTTCACATTTCTGTCGGAACTAGTGTCCTTAAATTTTTCCAATTCTCTTTTTATATACCCAAGCGACCACCTCTGCTCATTATTCAAACGCGCCTCGTTTTGCCCGTTAAAACTACTGTACGCAACTTGAAAATCTCTCAAAAATTCCTCTCGCACCTCGGCGATATCTTTAATGCCCGCGTTAAATATCTTTGAGAGTTTTGTAAAGGACTGCACAACATTTTCTCCGCCACTAACTAGCAGGTTGTTTTTAGTTTTTTCTTTCAAATCTTCCAAACCCACTATCATATCATTCAATACCCTTTCGCATTCCTTTCTTTTTTCTATCAACTCCTCGTACATTTCTTCTCCCCGCTTTATTTTCAAATTTAACGCCTTTTGTAAATTTCACGCCCTAAAAAAACAACACCTCGCGCCACCGCCCTGACGCTTTTCCCTTTCGTATTCACCACCGCCGAACGCACAACGCACACTGCCTTTATCAACAAAATTATCTTAACACACGCCACAAACGATTGTCAATGATATTTCGTCAATTGCTTTTAACAACCGTTTCCGTGTCACCAGAAAGGAAAACATTGTTGGTTTAGGTAAAATTTAATACCTTTGCACCAATATTTGCAACCTTGTTTAAATTTAATAAAAATCGATATATAGTATCTACCAACACAAAATCAATGAAAAAAGCACTATATATAGTGCTTTTTGCTTTGGCGGAGAGTTAGGGATTCGAACCCCAGATACCTTTCGGTATGCCGGTTTTCAAGACCGGTGTAATCGACCACTCTACCAACTCTCCACGGCTAGGGTTTTGTGAAAATACCAAATTTAAAATTGCGGGCTAATTTTGTGGGTGCACTTTTTATTTTAGCACAAAAAGCCTTTGCTAATGTTATTAGAATCTATGTGGTGTTAAAATTTTATTGTTATAAAATTTTAATAAATTCTAACGAATTTTGCGTGCTTTGCTCGCCATGATAGTTTGAAAAATCATCAGTTTCGCTCAAATGCGGCTTTGTCGCGCTTAGCTCAACTTCCGGTATTATAACATATAAAAATTATCATGTCAACCTTTTTATGTTTTCTTAGGCGGTTTTTTAAGTGTAGCAATTTAATATTAGCCAAACTTAGATAATTTTAGGCACATTTTTGGCTACAGCGCGCTGGTGATTTTTTGCGATTTTTTATCCACAAGATTTTCATAAATTAAACGAATTATGTGCAGTATACGCGCATATTTGCGGTTTAGTTTGCCATGGTTCTGCTCAGATGTTACCTCGCCACGCCTATCGCAATTTCCGAATAAAATTACCTTACTTCTGTTTTCCAAAGTCCATGAAGATTGCAGTAGCCATACACAGCCACCGCTGATTCTATCGCAAATGTTGCTTCTGGCGCCTCACCCGGGTGAAGATACTTAACTAAAACGCCGTTTTCTGTTTCAAGTGCGATGAAATTTATGTAGTGCTCCTCAGTCATTGGGTGAGCAACTTGCCCCACTTTAACGAAAATTTCCTTTCCCTTATTTTCCACAACTGGAAGATGCTTTTCTGTGGCGGCCTCAACGGTGTTTGCAATAATTTCTTCCATTTTTTCGCCACAGCACACAACCGGCACGCCGGAGTCTACCATTTTTACTATCACATTGCCGCAGTGACGGCATCTAAAAAATTTAATCATAATTCACCTCTCGCGGTTATGATACACCAAACGGAAAAAATATGCAAACAATTTTAATAATAAACTCTTTAACATCAAAAATTCGGTGTTAAAAAAACTTGTTCTTATCTTTTTTGATAGGTTTTAGAGCACTTTTTTAACTATGTACTGATTTTCGCATATAAAGTTATGCGTAAGAAAGCAAGGCAGGGCATGAATATAAAAAACACTTTGCATTAAACCCTATTTAAAAGTTTGATTCACTAAAAAGTCATCACTTTTTCGCGCTTAATATGTCATACATACAATTTAGCGCTCGCCTTATCACTTCGCTTTTAGTTATCCCATATTTTTCCTTCAAGTAGTCAAGTTTTTCGTAATCTTCCTCAGAAATTCTGACCGGAATATATTTGTTTTTACTCATCTTAATCCCCTCAATTAAACGGCAAAAAATTCTTCTTGTTGATACAATTTTAGATTGTAGTATTCGGCAATCAGCCCAATAATTTGTCCGCAAGAAGGTTTATCGTCTATAGCAAAAATATCGATGTGAAACATTTTGTTGACTTCCAAAAAGGTGTGGTTGCTGAAGGTGGTGTCTATCATATTCCTTATGGCGCTTTGCACGCTTGAAACCTTTTTCACATCATAGAAGGCGCAGACGTCCTTAAAAAGTCCGCTCATCATTTTGTGCAAAAGTTTTGGGTCGACAATAACAAATTCAATGGCGGTCGAAAGGTACTGAAAACCCGTTTGATCCATTCTAAAGCCAATTCTTATCAGTGCATACCTAATAACTTTTCTAGCCTTCAACCTTTCTGTTTCACTCATACATCCCCCTTTTGTGGACAGATATATTTTAACACAACAATGTCTTATTTTCCAAACATTAAAACAAAATATTTCAAAATTTTACAACACAAAAAGTTGACTAAAATCGAAAATTGTCTATCTAAATCGTTTTAGGAAAAAGCATGGCTTTTACTCCATGCTTTAATCCTTACATATCCTTTCGGCGGTAATCCACATCAACAACCGCTTGACGCTTTTTTTCTGCCTTTTTATCGCTGGCACTTATCCACTTTTGCACAATGAGGTTGACAAGTGGCGAGAGCGCCATTGTGATAACCTGCCCAACAATGATGTATATTGCGAACAGACTTGTGTACATCAAGGTAAATATACCTAAGATAAGTGGCATTATGAAATACATCATCTTTCCGCCCGCTTGCGTGCCGGCAACCTTTTTGGTGAGTTTATTGTTGATAAATATGGATAGGAAGGAGGTTGCCACAGCGAGAATGACCAAGATAAAATAGCCATTTACGCCCAAATCTCTCTGTTCTAAGCCGGCAACAACATAGTCGAAAATTTGACCTTCATAGTCATTCGTTTCCTCTTCCCCACGCTCCGTTTCAGAGTAGAAATTGTTAAGATAGTTCAAAATTTCGCTTTTATCAAAGGTTGGGCTGGTCAATGGAGATTCCGCCTTATAAATGTTCTTTATCCACAAAAAACTTTCCAAATTGTCGATATAGTAGTCCGCCGTCACATTTTCTGCAAGCGTTTTAATAACATGGTTGTAGGCGGTCATTGGCGTGACCTCAACGCCCGGCTCTTCAGCAGGCGTTTCTCCGTCCGTGGTATCCCCCTCTTCTGGAGTTTCCGGATTTTCCGGCGCTGTTTCCTCCACAGCATATCTTTGAATTAAATCGTAAACTTCCTTATTTGTCACCGCAACCTGACTTTCGTCGGTGGTACTTGTCGGCAAAATATCCACAACAACCGGATTAGACAACACATTCTCCCCCTCTGCGTTCAAAACGGAAACCGTCATGGTTAAATTTTCCATGTCGATGACAATGTCAATGGAGTAGTCCTCACCATACACGGCTTCTTGGTCGATGTATGATTGCACGACGCTTTCAATTTCTTCATTCTCGTTCAAAAGTAGGACGTTATAATACACCGTTTTTGTGTTTTCATAGGAAGTTGCAATGTTGTAGTTGGAAACATTTTGAAGCCCTGTCCAAAGCGTTAAGAACACCACAAGTTGAAGAATCATGGCGATAAGCATTGGCAAACACGCCCCCACCATATTGAATTGATATTTCTTGTAAATTTCCTGTTGTTTTTTTTGTAAAAGCACCTTGTCATGGCCGTACTTTTTTTGCACCGCCTCAAGTTCCGGCTTCATTTTTTCGTTTATCTGCATATTTTTGGTGCTAAAACGCTTATTTACAATATCGACAACAGAAAAAATCAATCGCACGATAACGGCGATTAGAATGACCGCTAAAATATAAGAACCCATGGCACCTCTGAACGCGCCCAAGATACTTTCCCACATACCTTGCGGTTCGGTAAGCACAGTCATCAAAGTATCCATATGTTCTCTCCTTTTATATTTATTGGCACCGGGTCATAACCGTATTTTTTCTGCCAAGGCACGCATCTGAAAAGCCGTTTAAAGCCAAGGCGAGCCCCTTTTATCACGCCGAATTCTTCCACACAACCAATAAAATAGTTGGAACAAGTGGGTGTGAACAGGCAACTATGCGGAAGGCAAGGCGAAATGACGTATTTATAAAAAAATATTGGAATTAAAAAAATCGTCTTATAGAGTTTTCTTTTTTTCATACTTACTAAAAAGTTTCCCTATCTCTTCTTTCAAGGAAGAAAAGTCGAGGTCTATCGCGTTGTTTCTTGCTAGCACCACATAATTTTTGTAAGGTGTTATTTTAACAAAATTCCGACAAACCTCTTTTAACCTTCTTTTAAGTTTATTCCGCTTATTCGCCTTTCCAAGTTTTTTATTGATAGAAAAGCCAATTCTATAGTCAAAAAATTTGCTTTTCACCACAAATAGGGTGAAGTTATCGGTGGAAACCCGCTCACCCTTTTTGTAGACATAGTTAAATTCTTTGTTTTTCTTTAAACTATGCATCTTTAGCCCGCAATCTTCTTTCTACCACGATTGCGACGTCTTTTCAAAACATTTCTTCCGCCCTTTGTTCTCATTCTTTCGCGGAAACCATGAACCTTATTTTTCTGTCTTTTTTTAGGTTGATATGTTCTTTTCATGTCTCTCTCCTTCTGTGAAAATTCGCAAGCACATAATGCTATACACGATATTATAATAGAAAAAACTTTGTTTGTCAACTCTAAAAAGGGGAAAAATTAAAAAAGCGTGTCGAAAGAAAATAAATTCTTTATCGGGATAAGCCATGTGTAATTTTAGTTGTATTTAAGCGAAACGGATATTTAAACACTTTGTGATAACACAATTTATTGAGGTTTTTTGTGAAACCAAAATTTAACTTGCTTATATTTTAATCACAAAGCATGTTTTATTGAAAAACAAGCACAACGATATCGCATTTGAGCGAGACTAAATCAAAGCAAATTTTTTTATCTTTATCAATAACTAAAAAATGCGATAAAAATATTCGTTTAAAAAATATGTAAAATAAATTTCCAAAAAAAATTAAAAAATTTATCGAAATAAAAAAATTGAAGAAAACATAATAAAAAATAGTTATTTTAAAATAACTATATAATTTTTATTTCCTTTTAAAAAATTCACGCAAAAGTTGCTTTTTTAAAATATATAATATTTTATAAATTAATTACTATATATTTAAATATTATATTTTTTATATTATATTATTAATATATATATTTGAGAATATTTTTGCGTTTTTCGTGTTCCTATTGTTTGAATTCTAAAAACGACTTTAAGTTAAAAACTTTTGCGAGCGTCATCCTATCATGCGCACCGGTAAGATAAGATACAAAAATTCATCACCTTCCACCGGCACAATTACGCACGGATTTGCCGAGCTGTTGAAACAAATTTTCACAAACTCGTCTTGATTTGCCCTAAGCGATTCGATAAAGTAGCGCGCGTTAAAAGCAATCACCAAATCTTTTCCACTGGTGTTGGTTGGCACATTTTCCTTGACATTGCCAAGTTCGGAGTTACTGGTTATGCAAAGGTTCTTTTCCTTTATTTCAAATTTAACGCAATTGCCCTGCCCCACTTTGGAAAGAAGAGAGGCTCTCTCAAGTGCGTCCTCAAACTGCGATTTATTTACCACGCAAATGGTTTCATAATTTGCCGAAATTATCTGCTTATAGTTGACGAAATCTCCCTCAATAAGGCGAGTGGTCAGTTTTGTTTCGCCAAAATCCACCATAAGGGTATTTTTATCAACATAAACATTGATATAGTCCTCACTGTCATCTAATAGCCTTGATATCTCGTCTAAACTTCGCGCTGGGATGACAATATTCATCTTTAGGTCTGATTTAATATGCTTTTTAACCTTGGCAAGCCTGTAGCCGTCAAGTGCCACGGCATTCAATTCGTTTTTATCTATATCAAACAGCACGCCTTTCAAAATCGGCCTTGAATCGTCTAGCGCCACCGAAAAGCGGGTTTTGTTTATAATCGTCTTAAAATCCTTCTTGCTTATCGAAAAATATTCGCTTGCCTCTAGTTTCATAAATGAAGGGTACTCTAGCACATTATAGCACTGAATAATACTATGGCTGTCGTCGTAACGAATAAGCATTTGGTTTTTATCGTTAAGTTCAAGTTCAATCATTTCGTTTGTCAACTTTTTCACAAATTCGGTGATGAACTTGCCTGGCACAACTGCCTCCCCCTCCGTTTTAATATTCGCTTTAATCTTCCTCTCAATTGAAAGGTCGCTGTCGGTGGCACTCAGCGTCAAAGTGTCGTCCTCCGCAGTCATCTTAATTCCTTCTAAAATTGGATTGGTAACTTTACTGCTAATTGCTTTACTTACGCTCATGAAAGCATCGGAAAGTTCTACTCCATGGCAACTTACTAACATCATTATGCTCCTTTATTTAGTTTACATTATTATATCACAACATTTTTACGCGCGCAAGTGATTTAAATAAAATAAAAATAATTTATAGCATAATAATATTATTAATTATGGCTGTGGAAATGTGGATAACTTTGGGGTATTTATCAACATGTAGATTGTTTTTGGGCGGTAATTACCAAAAAAATACCATATTTAGTGGTGTTTGAATGTGGATATCTCTGTGGATATGTCGAAAATTTTATCCACATTTCCAAATTTGCCATGTAAAAAGTGGGGAAAACTCCTTTTGAAGAGGTGGAAAACAGAGGAAAAGGCGAGAGAACAACTATATTTTAGTTTACACGGGCTAGTAAAGCAATATTTTATGTCATATCTCAAAAAAATACCTATCTTTAAAAAGGCATTCTAAAAATTCGGGCTTGCCATATTTAACCAATGATGCGAAAAATTTTTGTTTGAAAGATAAAATTACTATTTGCATAACGATGAATAAAAATACAACGTTAAATAATGGCAAAAATGAAAAAACATAAAAAAACGTTAGAAAAACGCAAAAATATTGATTTTTTTTGAAAAATCCTATAAAAAATAAGAAAAGTCTATATTATCGGAAGTCGAACCAAGCGCGACGAAGTCGCATTTGAGTGAGACTGATGGTCATACATACTATGTAATGAACACAATTTATTGTGTTTTTGCGTTAGCAAAATTTAAAATTTAACTTGCTTAAATTTTAACATCACATAGTATATAAAAAGTGCTTATAGACTTTGAATAAAAATTCATATATTTTGAAGATTACAACATTCCCTTGATATCACTAATAAGATTTTGAATTTTCTTATTTGTCTTTAATTCGCTGGTTATTTTGTCGCGCGAGTGCATGATAGTGGTGTGGTCACGTCCTCCGAAGATTTTTCCTATGTTGACAAGTGGAAGATTTAAAAGTTCGCTTATAAGATAAATTGCGATCATTCTAGGTTCGACTACTTCTTTATTCTTTTTCTTTCCCACGATATCTTGAAGTCCGATATTGAAATAATCGCAGACGGTGGAAATTATCTTATCCGGAGTTAAATCGTTTTTTATCTCTTCCTTCGGTTCGTTGGTGAAAACCTCCTTAGCCTCTTCCATAGTTGCCACTTTTTTTCCATTTAGTGTGGCAAGAAAGTAAACTTCGCTCAGTTTTCCTTCAAGTTCCCTTATGTTGGAATCGACGCGCTCGGCGATATAGTTGATGACCTCGTCCTCGGCGTAATACTTTTCTAGTTGACTTTTTTTGTGTAGAATGGCAATTCTAGTTTCAATGTCCGGCGCTTGAATGTCGTGGATAAGTCCGGAAGAAAAACGAGAACGCAGTCTGTCTTCCAAGGTCTCTATATCCTTAGGCGGACGGTCGGAGCAGATGATAATCTGCTTATTGTTCATGATAAGTTCGTTGAAGGTGTGGAAGAATTCCTCTTGCGTTTCCTTGCCACGCGAGATAAACTGAATATCGTCCACCATTAAGACATCGAGATTGCGATATTTTCCGCGAAACTCCATTATAGATTTGTTTTTTGTTGGAGAGTATAGCGAGGCGATATAGTCGTTGGTGAACTGCTCGCAGGTGACATACATGATCTTAAGGTTTGGAGAAAACTCGTGAATATAATTTCCAATGGCGTGAAGAAGGTGAGTTTTGCCAAGTCCGACTCCGCCGTAGATGAATAATGGATTGTATCTTTTGCCAGGGTGTTCGGCAACGGTTCGGGCAGCGGCGTAAACAAACTGATTGCTTTTGCCCACAACAAAGTTGTCAAAGGTAAATTTTTCTTTAAATGGTGACTTTTCTTCATTTTTAGAGGTGTTCTTTTCATCGACCCTGTTGTTTTTAAGATATTCTATCTCTTCATTTTGGTCCAAAACGGTGATTTTAAAATTCCTACCTGTGACCTCCTCCATACAATCGTCAATCTTGTCTAGAAAGTTTCTAAGAATTTGATTTTTTGCGGTGACGGACTGTGCAACCAAAATAAAATTTCCGTTTTCGTCAATCTCAAGAGGCTTTATGGTCTTAATCCAAAGCATATACGAAACAGAGGAAATTCTAAGTTCCAATTTTTCCAAAATTTGTTTCCAAATGGTTTCGATATCCTGCATAATGCACCTCTTTATGATGTTTATAGTATGATTATATCAATTTTTTCACTTTTTTTCAAGTTTTTTTGAAAAAATATCGCCTTTTTATAAGATTTTTTGAAAATTAAAAATTTTTTACCGCAAGATATGACAAAGAAAGTTTGCGCTATTTTAATCACCTTCAAAAAAATTAGATAACCATCGAGAAATAAGATTTTAAAAAACAAGGTTAACAAATATGATTGAAACTAAAAATTTAAAACCGGCAGCACGAATTTTTTTAGAATGCATACTGATAAACACATTTTCAGTTTACATAAGTTGAAACAACTTTCAATATGATATATATTATATAATATATTATATATATAATATAAAGAATCAATATATAGATGAAAAAAGTTCGTCAAATCAATTTACATAGAACGAATATTTGAGGTATAATATAAAAGATGAAAATTAAGGCGTTAAAATTAAAAAATATCAGAAATTATGATGAATTAGATGTGAATTTTGGTGATTCGCTTAATGTTTTTGTTGGAAAAAATGCGCAAGGAAAGACCAATTTGCTAGAAAGCATCTATTATTGTTGTATCGGAAGAAGTTTTAAAACATCTAAAGACAAGGAACTGATAAATTGGCGGAAAGAGGACGCCTACATCGGACTTGTAGCGGAGAAGAAGTATCGTGATGTAAAAATTGAAATAAAATTATCAAAAAATCAAAAAAAAGTGGTGCAAATCAATAATTTGCCAATCAAGCGTATCGGCGAACTTATCGGCGAAGTGAATATTGTGTTTTTTTCTCCTAATGAGTTAAAACTTATCAAAGACAGCCCTGAGGAAAGGCGGAAATTTATGGACATCGATATTTCTCAGATGAATAAACGCTATTTTTATCAACTATCCCGCTACGAAAAAATTTTGACAAACCGTAACAAGTTGCTAAAAAACAGCAGTGATATAAAGGTGGTCAAAGAGACGATTGATATTTGGGATAGGGCGCTTGTTCAGTCGGCAAAAAAAATCGCCTTTGAGAGGGAGAAATTTGTAAAATCCATCTCGCCATATGCTCAAAAGGCACAAATTTACATCAGTGGTGGTAAGGAAAAAGTGGAATTAAAATATGTTTCTGGCTGTTGCATTTCGCTTGATGAGAATTTTGAAGAGAGTTTTTGTAAACTCTTAAAGAAAAACTTGGAGAAGGATTATAAACTTGGCTATACCACTCTCGGTGTGCATAGAGACGAGATAGACATATATATAAACGGCGTTGAAGTGAAAAGTTATGGTTCACAAGGTCAACAGCGCACAGTGGCACTTTCGATAAAACTAGCCGAACTTGAGAATATGTATCATGAATTAGGCGAGTATCCAATATTGATGCTTGACGATGTGTTTAGCGAACTTGATGCTGAAAGGCAGGAAAGACTTTTGAAATTTGTCAGTCGTACACAGACTTTCATTTCAACAACAGATAAAAAATTTTTAAGCGGTGATATTTTTGAAATAGTAAATGGCAAAATTATTAATAAAATAAAAATTAAATAAAAATAGTAAAAAATAGCAAAATATTATAAAAAAATTAAAAAAAATGTAAAAAAGTATAATTTTTTATAAAAACAAAGAAAATAATATGTAAAATATTTAAAACAATAAAATATAAAAAAATTGTAAAAAAATGATATAAAACAAAAAAACTTCAAAAAAAAATTAAATATTATTTTTTTATTTAATATCTAAAATAAAACTTTATTTCCACTAATATTTTTTGGGCTTTTTAAATAATTGGTAAATAGTAAACTTCTTGCAAAATATATGAAAAGATGATATAATGATAATATGAATAGTATTGTTTCTATTTCAACACCTTTAGGGAAAGGGGCAATAAGTATTGTTAGAATGAGCGGAAAGGACAGTTTGAAAATTGCCCTTAAAATTTTTCATACCAAAAGTAAAGAGATAAAGCCAAGATATATGTGTTTTGGTAAGTTGGAAGTGGAAAAAGAGGTTTTTGAAGAGTGCTTAATGGTCTATTTTAAAGCGCCTTATTCCTACACCGGCGAGGACATTGTGGAATTCCAAATTCATGGCGGAGTGCTTCTCGCACAGAAGGTTCTGGAACGGTGTCTATCAAACGGTTGCCGATTGGCTGAGGCGGGAGAGTTTTCTAAGCGTGCCTTTTTGAACGGGAAAATCACTCTCGACAAGGCAGAGGCAATTATTGGCGAGATTAATGCTGAGAGCGAGGCGGAGTTGAATTCTTCGCTAAAAATAACAAACGGAAAACTTGCGCAAAAAGTGGAAGAGGAGCAAAGGAAATTAACCGAACTTTTGGCGGAAATTGAAGTTTCGTTTGACTATCCAGAAATGGATTACGAGGAAATTGTTAAGAAGAAAATTTTTGATAGTCTTGAGGAAATAAAGGCGGAAAATGATAGGATAATTGCATCGTCAGAAAGTTCGCTTTACTTAAGAAATGGCATAAATGTGGCGATTATCGGCAAGGCCAACGTCGGCAAAAGTTCGGTTTTAAATGCGCTACTTGGCGAGGATAGAGCGATTGTCACTGACATTGAAGGCACAACGCGAGATAGTTTGAAAGAGAGTTTTTTGCACAAAGGGGTGAAGATAAACCTAATTGACACAGCGGGCATAAGGCAAACGGAAGATGTGGTGGAAAAGCTTGGAATTGAGAGAAGTTTAGATTCGATAGAGAGGGCAGATATTGTGCTTTTTGTACATGACGGAAGCGACGGCGAAAGCGAAGCGGATCGGCATTTAAACCGAATTGTTCAAGGGAAAAATATCATAAATTTGATTAATAAAACGGATAAACCGCGCGTTTTGAAGAAGTTAAAAAACGAAATTGAAATTTCCGCTTTAACGCAAAAAAATATTGACAAAGTTAAGGACAAAATTGTTGACGAAGTTATTGATAAAGGTATAGACGCAAACGCACTGATTTTATCGAATGAGAGGCAACTTGCTATTTTGAAAAAATGCGACGAAATAATTAACGAGATTTTACAAGCCGAAGAAATGTCGGGTGATGTTATATCGATGCTCATAAAAAATCTATGGAAAGAACTTGGCAAAATCACCGGGAATACCGAAAATGAGGATATTATCACCATGATTTTTTCTAAGTTTTGTTTGGGGAAATAGTATGGAAGAGTTTGACGCGATAGTTATAGGCGCGGGTCATGCCGGTTGCGAAGCGGGCTTGGCGCTGGCAAGAATGGGACATAAAATACTGCTTTTGACGATAAGTCTTGACGCGGTGGCTTTTTTGGCGTGCAATCCGTCAATTGGTGGAACGGCGAAAGGGCAACTTGTCAGCGAAATTGACGCGCTTGGCGGGGAAATGGGAATAATTGCTGATAGAACTGCTCTTCAAATGAGAATGCTCAATCGCGGGAAGGGGCCGGCTGTGCAGAGTCTAAGAGCGCAGGCAGATAAAAATGCCTATCACACCGAAATGAAAAAGGTGCTAGAAAGCGAGAAAAATCTATACTTAAGGCAGGGCGAAGTGGTGGATATCTCGCTTGACGGAGATAGAAAGATTGTCACCACAAGCGTCGGACTAAAATATAAGGCGCGTGCCGTTGTACTAGCGACAGGGGTCTATCTTGAGAGCGAGATTATCATTGGCAAAACGCGAGAAAAAACTGGTCCGAACGGGTTTAAAAACAGTCATGGGCTGTCGGAGTCTCTTAAAAGACTGGGGCTAGAACTTCTGCGTTTCAAAACAGGAACGCCGGTGAGGCTACATAGGCGAAGTGTGGATTTTTCGAAGATGGAAGAGCAAAAAGGAGACGAGCAGATTGGCGGATTTTCTTATATGACAAAGGCGAAGATAGCGAATAAAGCGAGTTGCTATTTGACCTATACCACCCAAAAAACGCATAATATTATCAGAAACAACCTAGATAAGGCGCCGGCAATTTCGGGAGAAATTGTGGGTGTGGGACCAAGGTATTGCCCATCGATTGAAACCAAAATTATTCGTTTTGCCGATAAAGAAAGACATCAACTTTTTTTGGAACCGGAGGCACTAGATACTGAGGAAATGTATTTGCAAGGCTTTTCCACTTCCATGCCCGCCGACATTCAAAAGGAAATGGTGGAAAGCGTTATTGGGCTAGGGAAAGCGGAAATTATGCGCGATGCGTATGCGATTGAGTATGACTGTATCAACCCAACCGAGTTAAATCCAACGCTAGAATTAAAGAAAATTAAAGGGCTTTTCTTTGCGGGGCAAATAAACGGCACGAGTGGGTATGAAGAGGCAGGCGCGCAGGGAATTGTTGCGGGAATTAACGCCGGGCTATATCTTTCCGGCAAGGAGATGCTGATTTTGAAACGAAGCGACGCTTATATAGGCGTGCTTATCGATGATATAGTCACAAAAGGCACTAATGAGCCGTACCGCATGATGACCAGCCGAGCGGAATATAGGTTGCTTTTACGGCAAGATAACGCCGACTTAAGGCTGACAGAGATAGGGCGCGCGGTCGGGCTTGTTGACGATGAAAGATATCGCGTATTTTTAGAAAAAAAGAAAAAAATGGCAGAAATTGAAGAAATTTTAAATAAAAAAGTGAAAATTAGCGAAAAAATTGTTAATTTTTATAAAAAACATCATGAGAGTGCACCGAAAGAAAGTGTTAAATATCGCGATATGTTAAAGCGCGTCAACATAGATATTTTTGACATCAAAGAGGAATTTGGCGAGTTTGATGACTGCGATTATGACGTTTTGGAAAAGGTCAACATCAATGTAAAGTATGAAGGATATCTCAAACAGCAAGAGGAAGACATTGAAAAAGCGCTCCTAAACGAAAAGGTGAAAATTCCAGATGATTTCGACTATTCCACAATTAAAGGATTAAGACAGGAGGCGAAAGAAAAACTTGCAAAGATACGGCCGGTCAATTTGGGGCAGGCATCGCGCATTTCCGGAGTTTCGCCGGCGGACGTTTCGGTTTTATCAATTTATGTTAAAAAGGCGAAGAGGTAAAAAATGGATATTGTGAAGATTTTTGCGCAGTATGGCATTATAGTCACAGATTTTCAAAAAAGGCAGTTTGAAAATTTTTATGCGTTTTTAGTGCAAGAGAATGAAAAATACAACTTGACAGCCATAACTGACGCTGAGGGAGTGGCGTACAAGCATTTTTTAGACAGCGCCTTGCCATATCAAGAGTTTAATCGTGGCGCGGCTGTTATTGACATAGGCAGTGGAGCGGGCTTTCCGGCGATACCTCTCAAAATACTGAGGCCGGACCTTAAATTTACGCTTGTCGACAGCCTTCAAAAGCGGGTGAATTTTTTGACAACCCTTGTAAAATTGTTGAAACTTGATGATGTCGAAGTGGTTCATGCGCGCGCAGAGGATTTTATAAAAGGGCGGAGGGAATCTTTTGACTATGCCGTTGCGCGTGCGGTGGCGCCTTTAAATACCCTGCTTGAATATATGGTGCCGTACCTAAAAGTTGGTGGAAGATGCGTCATATATAAGTCGCAGAAACTTGAGGAGGAAATTATGGCGGCGGAAAATGCTTTAAGAGTGTTATCGGCAAAAATTATTGCCACTAAGGAGTATGATTTGCAAGGCGCTGAGCGAAAAGTTTTATTGGTAGAAAAAATGAAGGAGACTGATAAGAAATATCCTCGCGGAAAAAATCAACCTAAGCAAAAACCGCTTTAAAAAAACAAAAAAAACGAAAAAAAATGCAAAAAAATCGACAAAAAAGTGATTTTTTTAGAAAAATTTAAAAACTTTTTCAAGTTTTGCTTAAATTATATGTTTTTTCTTTATTTTTTTTAAATTTTCATGTATAATTGATTAAAAGGAAGTTACTATGGGAAAAATTATTGCTTTTGCTAATCAAAAAGGCGGCGTGGGAAAGACGACAACGTGCGTTAATGTGGCGGCTTACATGGCAATGATGGGGAAGAAAATTCTTATTTTGGACTTAGACCCGCAAGGCAACGCTACGAGCGGTGTGGGGATTCGCAAAACCAAAGATTTGAAAACAATTTATGACCTCATCGACGGCGAAGGCTCTTTTGATGAGGTTATCAAGCCAACGATAGTGGAAAATCTCTTTATCATTCCTTCCACTGTGGATTTGGCGGGCGCTGAGGTGGAACTTATTCAGATTCCTCAGCGTGAAAAGATAATCAAGAACCTTTTGTCGGAAATAAAGGATAGTTATGACTTTATCCTTATCGACTGTCCTCCGTCGCTTGGGCTTATCACGGTCAACGCGTTGACGGCAACAGACAGTGTCATCATTCCTATCCAGTGCGAATTTTTTGCTTTAGAAGGTTTGACGCAACTTATGAACACTATAAAACTCGTCAAGGAATATCTTAACCCGGATATCGACATTGAGGGCGTTGTGATGACCATGAAAGATAAGCGTTACAACCTAACTAACCAAGTCAGCAACGAGATTATCAAGTTTTTTAGCAAAAAGGTCTATGTCACGACAATTCCTAGAAATGTGCGATTGGCAGAGGCACCGAGCCATGGCTTGCCTGTTGCGCTATATGATGCAAATTCAAAAGGGGCGGAGGCATATTTAAGTTTGGCTGAAGAGATACTGAAAAAAAGTGGCACGCCATATAAGAGAATTTCCAAGGTTAGGAAAATTAGGTTTTCGGAGGATTAATTTATGATTAGCAATAAGAAAGGATTGGGCAGAGGATTGGACGCGCTTTTCGGTGTATATAAAGACGATAGTTATGATAATATAACTAATAAGCCAATTGATAAGAAGGTTGTGGCGCAAGGAAATGGCGTGTCAGAGATAGATATACAGAAAATAAAACCAAATCCAAATCAGCCAAGAAAAAATTTCGATACAGAGGGGCTTAATGAATTAGCGGCGTCTATAAAACTGCATGGCATTGTTCAACCTATTGTTGTGAATGATAATGGGGATGGGACCTATTTGATTATAGCGGGCGAAAGAAGATGGCGTGCAGCGAATATCTGCGGGTTAAAAACTGTGCCAGCAGTTGTACGCAACTACACCGACAAGCAAGTCAAAGAAATTAGTATAATCGAGAACTTGCAACGTGAGGACCTGAATCCTGTTGAGGCAGCGAAAGCGATAAAAGAACTTATGGACGAATATGGGCTAACTCAAGAAGTTGTGGCTGACAGAATAGGGAAAAGTCGTTCAAGTATTGCAAATACCTTAAGATTGCTAAGTTTGTATCCAGATGTGCTAAAAATGGTCGAGGATGGTAAATTATCTGCCGGTCATGCTAGATGTTTAGTTGTTGTAGGGGATAAAAATCAACAAATCAGACTGGCCCAAACGGCAGTTAGCAAAAATTACAGTGTGCGCGATCTGGAAAAAGCGGTTAAAAACTTAGAAAGTCCTCATAAGAGATCTATCATAATGCCGGAACAATCTCTGGAACTAAAAGAACTGATAATTCAAATGCAAAAGACTTTTGCAACCAAGGTTTCGGCGATAGGGAATGATAATAAAGGAAGAATTTACATTGACTACTATACGCGAGATGACCTTGATAGAATAGCCGAATTGTTGGCACTATTAAACAAAAAAGAAATGACATTACAAGATTTACAAAACTACAATAGGCGACATCAATAAATAAACTAATTTAATTTAATAAAATCCACTGGTTAACCTAGTGGGTTTTATTATACAAAAATATTGTGATATGCTTATATGAGTTTTTTTGAGCAACTGTTTCAAAAGCCGGCTTGTCACAAAATCAAATTAGCAAATGTAACCAATAAAGTAATACATGCTCGAACAAAAAGAATATATTTTATTTATATATAGAAAAACGCAGTAATCAAATAAAAGTGCATATTTATTAGTCAAACTTCAAATGTTTCACGTGAAACAATTTGTAATGTCGATGACGATATTAGCACTTTGCGCCGAGACTTTGAGCAATATAGTTTGTTAATTACATCTCCATAATACTTAAAACTTGAAGATATTATTGCAGATAATAATCCGCAGGAAGTTATAAGTCGCTGCTGTAATATTTCAGCCACAAAGCGGGCATCGACAAATTTTAATGATTCTATAAAGATTCAAAAAATGTTTCACGTGAAACATTTTTTGTAGAATGAAGAAGATGTTTGATTTTTCAAATTGCTCAATCACCCAACTAACATTATTCTGTAATATGCAAAACTAAAAAAAGTTAAGATAATCACTAGAAATGTTTCACGTGAAACAATTTTATAAAATAAAGACTTTTGTCTTATAAAGGCTTTTACATTATTGTCAATTGTTTCCAGTGCAGATGAGTGTTTATTATCGTTTCGACTGAGAATCGGTGTATAAAAACTCTATACAAATTGTTTCACGTGAAACAATTTGTGTGCAATATCATAAAAACATTGAAGCACAATTAATAATTATTTTGTTTTTTTAAATATATTAAATTAGTGAAAGGATATGATTTTATCAATATTCCTTAGAATGTTTCACGTGAAACAATTTACAACTAGCCTGTATTGCATAAAGCAAGAACATTTATTTATGAATATTTAAAAAATCAAATTGTCCGTCAAACATTTAAGGCTATAATTAATAAGTAATTATACATGAACACGGAGCAAACTTTCGTCGAGCAACATACGAGAAAAGATATTTCTATTCGAAGTAAGAGATGTAAAGTTGAATTATCTTTACGCTTAAGTCAAATTGTAAATATTAATAATTGTTTGACATAGTCCAGTCTTTTATGGTAAAATATTATTGGAGGTAAACATGAAAGAATTAAAAGGTACTAAAACAGAAAAAAATCTAATGGAAGCGTTTGCTGGCGAGAGTCAAGCAAGAAATAAATACACATTCTACGCATCAAAGGCAAAAAAGGAAGGCTTTGAACAGATCGCAGCCGTGTTCACAGAAACTGCTGACAATGAAAAAGAACATGCAAAAATATGGTTTAAAGAATTGCATGGTGGAGACGTTCCAGATACTTTGAGCAATCTTCTAGATGCTGCTGCTGGCGAAAATGGCGAATGGACGGAGATGTACAAGAGAATGGCAGAAGAAGCTCGCGAAGAAGGCTTTATGGCAATTGCTGCAAAATTCGACGGAGTTGCTGCTATCGAAAAACGCCACGAGGAAAGGTATAGAAAATTGGCACAACTTGTTAAAGACAAGACGGTGTTTAAAAAGACTGATAAAAAAGTTTGGGTTTGCAGAAATTGCGGACACGTTTATGTAGGGAATGAGCCTCCTAAGATATGTCCTGTATGCAATCACCCACAAGCTTATTTTGAAATCTTAACAGAAGAATTTTAATATGTAACAAAATAATAATTAGGTAGTAAATCATTTAATTTGCTACCTTTTTTTGTTTAATTTAATATTAAAAATGGTTCTATTTAGAAGTTATGATTATATATCTATATTGCCGTATTATTTAAAGTATATTTGTTTTTATTTCTTTAATATAGTTATATATTAATAACTATATTATAAGTAATAGTATCGTTGTTGATTTTTATTTCGTCCATATATAACCTGGAATATTTCGCATAAAACAACAAAAAAAGATATATAAAAACCTTGACTTTTTCCTTTATATTTGATAAACTAAGGTAGTCAAATGTGGAGAGATACTCAAGAGGTCGAAGAGGCTCCCCTGCTAAGGGAGTAGTACTGTAACAGGTAGCGAGGGTTCGAATCCCTCTCTCTCCGCCATTAATTCTTTTAACGTACCAATGTCTTTGGTGCGTTTTTTAAATAAATCAAATATTAATATCTTGGTTGCCACTACTATTTTTTAGAAATATTTTAAAAATTTTTTTATATCAATAATACACTTACAATCTAAAGCTCAATTAATAAAAGTGAAATTTAATCTTTTTTTCAGTTTTGTATATACTTTTATAGCAAATTATGTTATACTATTATCATAACATAAAGGAGTAAATATGGGAAATTTTACAGAAGTTGAACAAGAATTCAACCAAAAATTAAATATAAGCGGAATTCAATCAATTGATCTAAGATCGCAAGAAAAAATAAATATGTTAATAAATAATACATTGTTGAGTATGAGAATAGAAGCATTAAAAAAGCTCTCGCAAAAAACAAATAGAAATGTAATTTGTTATTATTCTGCCTGGTTACAATCAAACAATGGGAATCCTGATGTTATGATTAATGATAGTGATATGAATGGTTTTATGAATGCGATTAATAAAATGGATAAAACAAAAGGATTAGATTTGATACTTCACACACCTGGAGGAGTAACAACAGCGACCGAAAGTATAGTCAATTACATAAAAAAATGCTTTAATAACAATTTTCGTGTTATTGTTCCGCATATGGCAATGTCAGCAGGCACAATGATTGCTTGTGCTTCCAAATCTATTTTAATGGGGAAACAGTCAAGTCTCGGTCCTATCGATCCACAATATAGAGGAGTTGCTGCAGAAGGTGTTATAGAAGAATTTAAAAGAGCTTTAGCTGATACTATTCAAGATACCAAAAATTCATTGATTTGGAAAGAAATTATACAACAATATAGACCAACATTTGTTGGCGAGTGTGAAAATGTTATTAAACTTTCATATGATTTAGTTGAAAATTGGTTAAAGGATAATATGTTTAGAGGATACAAAAATAAAAATGATATAGTAAAACATATACTGGATGAGTTAGCAAGTCATAAAAAATCAAAAGTTCACGATAAACATTATGATAGTACAAAATGCAAAAATCTAGGTTTAAAAATTTATGATATTGAAAAGGATCAAGAATTACAAGATTTAATTTTAACTATTCATCATACTTATATTCTATCTATTTACAGAATTCCTTTATTAATAAAACTAATAGAAAATCAAAATGGATAATCCTTTATTTTAACTGGTCAAAGATAATAAAATTTAAATTTGTTGTGCATTGAATTAGATTATTTTTCTTTAATTCTGTTGGAAATGAATAATTCCCAAATTGATCAAATATTTTATTATAAGGTTTATTTAATTTTGGTTCTTCAATAATATTGTTGTTTAATTTTGTTATTAATTGATAATTTTTATTAATAACTTTTTTGTCTTTTTTATTCATATCTACCTCATATTATATTATGTTATAATTAACATTTTATCCACTAATATGTATCATTATATCATAATATTTTTTAAAAATCAATTATGTATGACATTAATTTCCATACTGATTTTTTGAATAAAAACTTAAAGTTAAAAATTATAAGTATTAAAAAATTCGTATATTTTATGTATGTTTTCAATATGTTTAAATTTTATAAAAAAGCTTGTTCTCTATGCTTTTTTGTTTCGTTTTGATTTAATTGCAAAATATTGATTTGAGCAGAAGAATGATAAGTTAGTATTTTTGTTGATATCATCTTTGGTTAAAAGTTCTAATTTATCTATTGCTTTTTGTTCTAATTCAGTAATGTTGTCAGGAATAATACTTTTTGAAGGTAATGGTTCAGTAAAGTTGTAAACTATAATAATTTCATCATTGAATACAATTATCTCTCTTATAAAAGTTTTTACTATACCTTTTTGTATCTCTATATTTTCAATATCACCACATATTATTCCTTTAAAGTATTTTATAATAAGTTCTTCGGTAAGATAGGTATAATTTCTTTGTTTTTCTTGCTCTATGTCATAGTCAAGTTGAGATATTTGTGCTTCAAGTTCTTTTAGTCTAATTTTTGTTTGTTCAGTAATAATTCCTTGTTCTATTGCGATTATTAAATTTTGAGAGGCTTTCAAGTATGATGCTCGTTGCATTTCAAGAGATTTTA